>CAZZAH010000004.1:15663-24444 GCA_964652115.1 uncultured bacterium
TGGGTGCGGGAGACCTGGGTTGCCGGCCGCGTCGTCTACCGCGCGGACGAGGCGCCGGACCCAGATCTCCCGACCCGAGTTAAGCGCGCCCGCATGGCGCTCAAGGCACGCATGAGCTCGTCCGGCCCGACGCCGGCGTAGCCCAGACACAAACGAAACGAGGACTGGATGTCGCTCCCCCGCGAGATGATCGCGAAGCTACCCAAGACAGATCTTCACCTGCACCTCGACGGCTCGCTCAGGCTCGCGACCATGATCGAGCTGGCCGAGCGTCAGGGCATCGCGCTCCCGAGCCGAAATGAAGCCGAGCTCGCGGCGCACCTGACGCCCGACAACAGCGACCTCGAAGGCTACCTGCGCTTCTTCGACACCACCCTTTCGGTGCTCGACACCGAGGCGGCCCTCGAGCGTTCGGCCTACGAATTGGCGGAGGACGCGGCCAAGGAGAACGTCCGCTACCTCGAGGTGCGCTACAGCCCGATCCTCCATCAGAAGCGCGGGCTCGAGCTCGAGCCGATCGTCGACGCGGTGTTGCGCGGGCTTCGCCGCGCCGAGGAAGATCACAACGTGCGCGCGGGCGTGATCCTCTGCGGCATCCGGCACATGGATCCCGATTCGTCGGTGCGGCTGGCCGATCTCGCCATCGCCTACAAGGGGCGCGGCGTGGTCGCCTTCGATCTCGCCGGCGCGGAGAAGGACTATCCGGCGAAGGAGCATCGCGAGGCCTTCGCGCGCATCCTCCGCCACAACATCAACGTCACGGTGCACGCGGGCGAAGGCTTCGGCCCGCCATCGATCGCGCAGGCTCTTCATAACTGCGGCGCGCATCGCATCGGACACGGTACCCGCTTGCGCGAGGACGCAGACCTCCTCGCCTACGTCAACGACCACCGCATCCCGCTCGAGATGTGCATCACCTCGAATCTCCAGACCGGCACGATCGAGCGGATGGAGGATCATCCCTTCGGCGAGTACTTCCGGCTTGGCCTTCGCGTCACGCTCAACACCGACAACCGGCTCATCTCGAACACGACGCTCACGCAGGAGCTCGACCTTGCGTCGCGCCTCTTCGACCTCGACGTGCCGGCGCTCCGGAAGGTGATCATCAACGGCTTCAAGAGCGCGTTCCTTCCGCACGGCGAGAAGATCAAGCTCCTCCAAGCCGCGATCACCGAGATGGACGACGTTTTCCGCGAGTTCGATCCCGGTTACACGCCCTATCGGACCTTCTTGTAGAGTGGCGGCCCGCGCGGAGACACGGATGTCGTGCGTCGCCTGCGGCGGCGCGCTGGAGGAAGCATCGGCGGCCTGGCTGCTCCGCTGCGCGCGTTGCCATCTCTGGCGCTCGCGGCTCGATGAGGAAGAGCTCGGCGCGAGTCCCCTTCATGAGGACGAACGCGAGGCCGGGCTCGAGCCGCTTCGACGCTCGAACTTCGAGCGGATCCTCGATCGACTGGTGCGGCTCGTTCCTCGGAAAGGCGCGCGGCTGCTCGAGGTCGGATGCGGCCACGGTTGGTTTCTCGCGGGGGCGCACGCGCGCGGATTCCTCCCTTTCGGCATCGAGCCCGATTCGCCGGTGGCGGCGCGCGCGCGTGCGCTCGGAAGCGAGGTGCGCGAGGGGCTCTTCCCCGATTGCTTGCGCGAGGAGGAACGCTTCGACCTGATCGTCTTCAACGACGTGTTCGAGCACCTAGCCGACCCCCGCGGCGCGCTCGCCGCCTGCATCCGCCACCTCTCGCCCGGCGGACTCCTGGTGCTCAATCTCCCCGACGCCGACGGAACGCTCTTTCGGCTCGGGTCGCTCCTCGCTCGCGCCGGCTCCTTCGCCCTCTTCGATCGACTCTGGCAACGCGGCTTCCCGAGCCCGCATGTCTACTACTTCCGCTCGCGCAACCTGCGCGCCCTGGTGGAAGCGGGCGGATTCGACTGGGTGGAGGAGGCGCGGCTCCCGTCGATCCAGCTGCGCGGGCTCAGGGCTCGCCTCCGCATGGATCCGACGTTGCGCGGTCCGGGCGCGGCCCTCGCCTTCGGGAGCCTGACGCTCGCCTATCCTTTTTTGCGCTGGCTGCTCCCTTCCGACATCTTCCTGCAGGTGTATCGCCGCCGCTGACGGGCATTTCCTTCCGCCGGCGGTGAACCTTGCCTCGGAGCGCGCGAGCGGAGCGGGATCTCGCGCTTGTCGGAGCTTCGGCTTCTGGGTAGAGTACCGGCTTCGATCCGCGACCAGCCGCGGCCGGCGCGCGCCCCGACACAGCCCAAGGAGCCAAAGCCCATGATGAAGAACCTCTCGGCCGTCATTCTGGCGGGACGGGAAAACCGTCACCTCAAGATGTTGAAGTCGACCCTCCCCTTCGGCGACTCGACCGTCTTGAACCGCACCCTGCAGGCCTACCTCGACGCCGGCATCAGCGAGCTGGTGCTCGTCCTCGGCCATCGGGCGGCGGAGATCCGGGAGAGCCTGGGCAACCTCGAGGGCAAGGTGAAGATCGTGATGGCGAGCGAGCCAGAAGCGGACACCGGCCTCCTCCTGCGTGAAGGTGTGGCCGCGGTCTCGAGCTCGTCCAAGGCCTTCGCGCTCGGCGCGGGCGATCAGCCTCTGCTGGCGCCGGAGCTTCTGAACGAGCTCTCCGCCGTCTTCGAGGCGGGCAAGACGAAAATCCTGGCGCCGGTCGTCCAGGGCGCGATCGGGCAACCGGTCTTCTTCGACATCTCGCTCGCGAAGGACTTTCAGAAGCTCGGCGATCACAGCGACGCCTGGGAGGTCTTGAAGGCGAACTCCGAGGAGGTGTTCGATCTTCATCGCTACGAGACCACGCTCATTCGCGGCATCGACGATCTCGAGGACTTCTTCGCCATGCTCGACCTAGCGAAGCTGCCGCACCCCGAGCTCATCCACGAGTCGGGCGAGCCGGTGCGACCGGAGCCGGTCGGCGCGATGGCGTCCGGCGGTTCCTCCGGCGGCGGATCTTCGAGCGGAGCGGCCGGCGGAGCCTCCCCCTTCGACGACGCGGCAGGCAGCACGTATCACTCGGACGATCACGGCGAGTGATCGCAGGCGCGTGCTCGCTCGCGTGAAGACCAGAGCCGCGCTCTTCGACATCGACGGCACGCTGCTCCACGGACATGGGTCCGGGCGGCGTGCCTTCTTGCGTGCGATGCAAGAGGTCACCGGCCGCGCGATCGAAGATCACGGCTTCAGCTTCGCGGGGCGCACCGATCTCCAAATCCTGCGCGAGCTCCTGGCGCGAAACGATTGCGCGCTCCCCGACGCGGAGACTCAGCGCTTCATCGAACGCTACTGCGCGGCGCTCGAGGAAGAGCTCCTCGCGGTGGCGGGCGCCAAGCTCTATCCCGGCGTGCTCGAGATCTTGAACGCGCTCGAGGCCGAAGGAAGCTGGGCGATCGGCCTCCTCACCGGCAATCTGCGTGAGGGCGCGCGAAGAAAGCTCAGCACGGTCGGCCTGTGGGACCGCTTCGACTTCGGCGCCTTCGGCGACGATCACGAGGATCGGAATCGCCTCGTGCCGGTCGCGCTTCGCCGCCTTGAAGAGGCGCACGGACTCCTGCTCGAACCGACGCGCGCGATCGTGATCGGCGACACCGAGCGCGACGTGGCCTGCGCGCGCGCGGGCGGCGCCTACGTCCTCGGGGTCAGGAACGGCTGGGATGATGGACGCGAGCTCCTGGCGTCGCGACCCGACGCTTACTTCGAGGATCTCTCCGACACCAAGGCCGTCCTCGCCGCGCTCGACGCGATCGTGCCGCTCGCGGTCGAACCCCGACCGAACTCTCACGTCGACTCGCCGGCCGCCTCGTCGCACGACTAGCCAGCCGCCCCCCCATCAGCTACCTTTTCGCGTTCACAGAGAAGAAACGCTCGCTCGGCAACGCGGAACGCGCCGAGTCGAAGGAGAAGGACCAAGGGATTTGAGGAAGGGGAACAGCATGGCGAAGCGGAGCGCAACGGCGGTTTGGAGCGGAGATCTGAAGGCAGGCAAGGGCGTGGTCAGCGTGCAGAGCGGGCTCTTCCGCGAGGCGCCGTACAACTTCGTCAGCCGTTTCGAGGAAGGCCCCGACACGAACCCTGAGGAGCTGATCGCCGCGGCCCACGCCGGCTGCTTCGCGATGGCGACGTCGGCGGAGTTGAGCAAGGCGGGCTTCACCGCCGAGCGCCTCGCGGCCACCGCGACCGTCACCTTGGAGCCGGTCGACGGCAAGCCGACCATCTCGACCGTCCACCTCGAGCTCAAGGCCAAGGTGCCCGGAATCGACTCCGCGAAGTTCTTGGAGATCGTGAACGGATCGAAGGCCGGGTGCCCGGTCTCGCGTGTGCTGAACGCGACGATCACCCTCGACGCCACCCTCGAGGCGTAAGCTTGTGGACGATGCTCGGCGCGCGCCCCTCGCGCGTCGAGCGCTCCACCGGCGAGGAGAAGCGCCATGCGATGCCGGCCGATCCCGCTCCTCGCCGTGATGGTCACGCTTCTCTGCCTCTTCTCCCCGCGTGACGCGGCCGCCGCATCGCTTCGTCCGAGCGAGCTCCTGATCTACTACTCGTGGCCTTCCTTGATCAACGGCTCGACCACGATCGACCAAGCGGCGACGGAGCTCGGACGCTACGACGTGCTCGTGCTCGGCGATCTCCTGGAGAAGAGCACGCATCCAGATCACGCAAACACCGTCGCGATCCTCGCGCATCCGGCGCTCTCCCAGACGACGGTCTTCGGCTACATCACGCTCGGCGTGTCGAGCCAGAACCTGTCGGCGGCCGAGATCGAGCTTCGGATCGACGAGTGGAAGGCGACCGGTGCCGACGGCCTCCTCTTCGACGAGTTCGGCTACGAGTACCTGGTGACGCGCGGGCGCCAGAACGCGGCCGTGAGCTATGCCCACTCGAAGGGGATGCGCGTGATCGCCAACGCGTGGGTGCCGGCCGACGCCTTCGACCCGGGCGTGAACGCGCAGTGGAATCCCAGCGGGCTTCCGACCGTCTTGAACGCGAGCGATGCGTTCCTCTTCGAGAGCTTCCAGGTGCAGGAGGGCGAGTATGTGCCGGAGGCTTTCTGGCGCTCGAAGACCGCTGCGCTCGAGGTCTATCGAAAGGCGATCGGCTTCTCGATCTTCGGTGTGACGACCACGCTGCCGACCACCGCCTTCACGCAGCAAGCGTTCGATTACACCTGGTACTCAGCACTGCTCGCGAACTACGAAGCGGTCGGCTGGGGCGAGTACCTCTTCGCCGCGCTCACCGCGCAGGCGCCCTACCGAACGCCGCCGGCGATCGATCCGGGCACGCAGTACCTCGGCGACGTGCTCGAACAGAGCCCGCTCTATCGCCGCTTCAGCAACCTGGGCGAAGTGCGGGTGAACGCGGCCACGCATGTCGGGGGCTTCCTGCCGGGCACCGCGGCGGTCGAGGCGCCGATGAGAGAGCGCGGCCTGCTCGCGTGGCCGAATCCGGCGTCCGGCCCCGTTTCGTTTCGCGCGACGGCGATCGATCGGCCCGCGCGCCTTTTGGTGCACGACGCGAGCGGGCGCGTGATCGATCGGCTCGTGACGGATGAGGACGGCCTCGCTCGATGGACCCCTGCCTCCGCGGGCGTCTACCTCGTGAGCGATCCGGCGGGCCACAGCTGCCGGCTCGTCGCCTTGCCTTCCCACGATCGCGTTCGCACGACGCGCTAGCTCGACGAGCGACGCGCTGAGCCAAGCGGCGACGCGTCGGCGCGAGGAATCGAGCGCTACTCCTCCGCCGCGGTCGCCCACTCCTCCATCGCCTGCTCGAGCTGGCGGCTCACGTCGCGATACTCGCCGAGGTAGAAGTTGGCTTTCTCCGCGTCGCGGTAGAGGTCGTCGCGCGCGAGCAGCGCCTCGAGCTTTCCCTTCCGATCCTCCAGCCCCGCGATCGAGGCCTCGAGCTCACGCACTCGCTTCGACGTCGTCTTCTTCGCGCGCGCGTTCGCGTCCGGCGCCGCCTTGGGCGCGCTCGGCGTCGGGCGGCTGCTCGAACCGGCGACCGCCTCGCCGAGCAGCCCCTTCTTGTAGAGGAAGCTCTCGTAGTCGCCCGGATGATCGAGGATGCGTCCGCCACCGACCTCGACCACGCGCGTGGCGAGACCGGTGATGAAGGCGCGATCGTGCGAGACGAAGACCACCGTCCCCTCGAAGGTGCCGAGCGCATGAAGCAAGACTTCCTGCGCGGCGATGTCGAGGTGGTTGGTCGGCTCGTCGAGCAGGAGCACGTTCGACGGCTCCATCAGCATCATGGCGAGGGCGAGCCGACTTCGCTCGCCGCCCGAGAGCACGCCGACCTTCTTGTCGACGTCGTCGCCCGAGAAGAGGAAGGCGCCGAGGAGGCCGCGCAGCTTGGGGACGTAGTTCGTCGGGCAGTGCTCCATCGCGTAGGAGTAGATCGTGCGATCGGCCGGCAGCTGATCGGCGGCGTCCTGCGCGAAGTGATCCATCGTCGCCTTGTAGCCTTCGACCCGCTCGCCGCGATCGAACGGCTCGGTGCCGGCGAGGATGCGCATCAAGGTCGACTTGCCGGCGCCGTTCGGCCCGACCAACGCGACCTTCTGCCCACGCTCGAGCACGAGGTCGACGCCGTCGAAGACGACGAGATCGCCATACGACTTCTTGAGGTCGTGCACCTCGAGCACCACGCGTCCCGTGCGTTCGGGCTGCGGAAACTGGAAGCGGATCGCCTTGGGCGGCGCGGGCGGCTTCTCGAGCTTGTCCATCTTCTCGAGCATCTTGACCCGCGACTGTACCTGGCTCGCCTTCGTGTTCTTGGCGCGAAAGCGATTGATGAAGACCTCGATGCGCCGGATCTCGTCCTGCTGCCGTTCGTAGGCCTTCTCCGCGTCCTCGTAGCGCCGCTCGCGCTCCTCGAGGAAGCGACTGTAGTTGCCGGTGTAGTCGATCATCCGCCGCGACATGATGTCGGTCACACGCGTGACCGTGACATCGAGGAAGTAGCGATCGTGCGAGACGAGCACGAAGCCGCCGGGATACTCGCGCAGAAACGACTCGAGCCACTCGCGCGCTTCCAAGTCCAGGAAGTTGGTCGGCTCGTCGAGCAGGAGCACGTCGGGTCGCTGAAGCAGGATGCGCGCGAGGGCGATGCGCATCTGCCATCCGCCCGAGAGGAGCGGCGTCGGCTTCTCGAACTCGGCCGGCGCGAAGCCGAGGCCGCGAAGCACCTGATCGACCTGTCGATCGATCTCGTAGCCGCCGCGGCGTCGGAACTCCTCCTCGAGCGCGTCGATGCGGTGGAGGATCTGCTCCGCCTCGCTCGCCTCGATCGAGCCATGAAGCCTCGCCTCGAGCGCGCGCCGTTCGACCTCGAGTGCCAGCACCTCGGCGAAGGCGCCGCGCGCTTCTTCCCAGACGGTGCCGTCGCCGCGGTAGTAGCCGGTTTGGGGCAGGTATCCCAGACGTTGCCCCTTCGGCAGCTCGACCTTGCCCTCATCGGGGCGTTCTTCCCCCGCGAGGATCTTGAGCCAGGTCGACTTGCCGGAGCCGTTGGGTCCGACCAACCCGAGGCGGTCGCGATCGCTCAAGAACCAATCGATTCCCTCAAAGAGGGTGCGCCCGCCGTAGGTGCGGGTAACGCCCGAAGCCCGAATCATGGCTGTCCTCTTGCCTTGGTTGGGAGCTCCCCAACCGATCTGATAGACTCACTGCACGACGATTTGACCCGCACGCGGCGACGCGGAGGGATTGCATGCGCGAAAGTTCGGGATTGTACGGTCTTGGGGCCCTGGTCTTCACGTTCCTTCTCGCCGCCGCCCCAAGGGCGGCGACCCCGTCGGACAGCTTCGCCCAGGAGCTCGCCGTCGCTCGAGGAACGCAGAGCACGCTCTCGGGCATCCTCGTGCTCGATCGCCAGCTCGACGTCGACCAGATCGAGCGCGAGATCGCGGAGCGCGGGCTGCTCACGCGCGCCGCGCGCCATCAATTCGTTCTCTCGCGCGCACGCGAGCTCGCCGCCGAGACCCAACCGGCCGTGCTGGCCGCGCTCAATCGGCAACGCGCCGCCGGCTCTGTCTCCGAAGTGCACTCCTTCTGGATCACGAACGCGATCGCGGTCGACGCCACCCCGGCGGGCTGGGACCAGATCCTGGCGATTCCCGGCATCGGCGCCGTCAATCCGAACGCCGAGGTCACGCTGCGCATCGGCGACATCGCGCCGGGATCGGTCGCCCCGCCGCCGATCACGCACGGAAAGTCCGCGACCAAGGGCGCGCTCCTCGGTGGAAACAACGAGCCACCGATCCCGCACGAGGACGGCCTCGTCTGTGTCAACGTGATCGCGGCTTGGAATCGCGGTCTGACCGGCGCCGGACGTCTCGTTTGCGCGTTCGACACCGGGGCCGACGGAAACCACCCCGCCTTCGCCTCGCGTTGGCGCGGCCTCGACCCAGGCGTGCCGTGGTACTGGGCGTGGCGCGATCCCTACTACACCTCGCAGTTTCCTTACGACCCGCACTTCCACGGCACCGGAGTGCTGGGCGTGATGTGCGCGGCGCCACCCGACACGACGCCGATCGGCGTGGCCTACGAAGCGGAGTGGATCGCGGCCTTGACCTGCTGCACGCAGTACAACGTGCAGAAGATCATCGACAACTATCAGTGGGCGGCCGACCCCGACTCGAACCTCGCCACCATCGAGGACGTGCCCGACGTCATCAACAACTCGTGGGGCACCACGCAGGACTGCGATCAGACCTACTGGAACGCGATCGACGTGGTGGAGGCGGCCGGCATCGTCAACGTGAT
>CAZZAH010000004.1:24544-33394 GCA_964652115.1 uncultured bacterium
GCGATCCTCCGGCAGCTCAACCCGAACCTGAGCGTCGATCAGATCAAAGAAGCGCTCATGGTCTCCGCGTTCGATCGCGGCGCCGCGGGCGAGGACAACACCTACGGGTGGGGCGTGCTCGACGTCGGCGCGGCCATTCAGTACGTCGAGACGACGTTCCCCTGGGCGCCTGCGCCTCACGACTTGGTCGCGCAGGTCGTCTTCACGCACGACGTGCTGCTCAATTGGACGCCGCCCACGGTGGTCTTCCAGCAGAATCCGCTGACCGCCTTCCGCGTCTATCGCGCGATCGAGCTCGACGCCTATCCCGATACCGCGCTGGCCGAGGTGTCGACCTTCCCCGCCTCGTTCACCGATACGGGATTGGCGGATGGCATCTACCACTATCGCGTGACCGCCGTCTTCCAGGACGGAACGGAGAGCGCGCCGTCGAACCAGGTGACCGAGGCGATCGACTCGCAGGTCGACGTCGCGGATGGCGCCGGGCTCCCACCTTCGCTCGAGCTCCGTGTTCGACCGAATCCGATCCGGGGCGCGGCCGATCTCCTACTGGCGACCCCAAGCAGTCGCGCCCTCTCGCTCGCGATCTACGACGCGAGCGGCAAACGCCTCCGCCGCTTGCTCGACCAGAGTCCGGCCGCGCCCGGCCGCCGCGCGATCCGCTGGGACGCGAAGGACGACGGCGGCCGCGACCTCCCCAGCGGCATCTACTTCGCGACCTTGAGCGACGGCGAGCGGCAGAGCCGGCAGCGCCTGATCGTACTGCGGTAGCGCGAAGCTCGATCGACCGGGACCCTAGGGCGCCGGCGCCGGTAGACAGCGCCGAGTGGCGCGTTGACCGCGCAAAATCTCCATTCCTATACTGCGAGCTCCTCGGCGTTCCCGGGACCCATGAAGGAGAAGTGAAATGCTCGAACTCGGCCGGCTGGCCGCGCGTCTCTTCGCGGCCGCGCTTTTGATCTTAGGCACCGTCGCCATCGCGCCGGTCCGCGCCCAGCTCAACACCGGTCCGATGATCCGCCTGCAGGAACGCCGCTGGGACCTCGGCCAGATTCCGCAGGGCGGCCGGTTCACCCACATCTTCAAGCTGGTGAATCAGGGGACGGCTGACCTCGCGATCAAGAAGCTCGAGACCTCGTGTGGTTGCACCGCCGCCCTCGCGAGCGACTCCCTGCTCGCGCCGAACGAAGCGTCGGAGATCGAGATCACCTTCAGCTCGAAGGATTTCGAGGGGGAGCAGACCAAGTTCGTCGCCGTCTTCACCAACGATCCGGCCGAGCCGCGGGTCGACTTGGTGCTGCACGCGTTCGTGCGTCCCTTCGTTCGGGTGGAGGAGCGGCTGCTCGACTTCGGACCGGTGCGTCGCGGCGAGCAGGGCTTCGTCTCGACCGTGCTTCGTGCCGACAAGGCGAGCGGCTTCAAGCTGGACAAGGTCGGCGGCGCCGAGGACTACGTCGACTGGAAGATCGTTCCCATCTCCGAGCCGGACAGCCTCGCCTATCGAATCGAGGGGAGGCTCAAGCCGACCGCGGCGCTCGGGCGCTTCAACGAGCGCGTCGATCTTCGCCTCACGCATCCGAACAAGGAGTCCGACTACGTCTCGGTGCGCGGCCTGGTCTACAGCTACTTCCAGCCCGAGAAGTTCGTCGTGACCTTCAACACGGTCAAGACCGGCAAGGATCAGGAGCGCTCGATCGAGATCAAGGCGGATGGAAGCAAGCCCTTCCGCTTGACCGACGCCGTCGCCTCGGCGCCCTATCTTTCGACCAAGCTCTCGCCCCTCGGATCGGGTTACAAGCTGACCGTCTTCCTCGATGTTCCGCAGGAGGAGCGGAAGTACCAGGACCGTGTGACCGTCATGACCACCGATCCGGATCAGCCGACCATCGAGATTCTCGTCAACACTACGATCCGCAGGTGACCGGGGAGGGGAAGGGGCGCTGCGCTCTTCGCTTGCGCCCCTTCCCCTCCCCGGCTCGCGACGGAGGTCAAGAAGAGCGGGAAAGCGCGGGTGCGAGCTTCATGAAGGCGGTTATGGCGCGGTCGGCGTCAGCGTCGCCCACGTCGAGGTGGGTCACGAGTCGGATTGCCCGTGCACCGAATCCGACGGCGAGCACACCTTCCTGTTTCAAGGCGGCGAGCCAGGCGTCGGGCTCGCGTCCGGTCACGCCGATCACCAGGATGTTCGTCTCCACGGTTGTGGGGTCGAGGTCGAGGCCGGGGAGAACCGACAGCGCCTGAGCGAGCCTCGCCGCGCGCGCGTGATCCTCGCGCAGTCGATCGCGGTGATGGCGGAGTGCGTGGAGCGCGCCGGCCGCGATGATGCCCGCCTGACGCATGCCGCCGCCGAGCTTCTTCCTCACGCGCCGCGCCTCGTCGATCAGAGCGCGCGACCCCACCAGCGCCGAACCGATCGGCGCGCCCAATCCCTTCGAGAAGCAGACCGACACCGAGTCAAAGTGCCTCGCGTACTCCGCCTCCGCGATTCCGCTCGCGACGGAGGCATTCCAGAGGCGCGCGCCGTCCAAGTGCGTGACCAGCCCGCGCTCGTGCGCCAGGGCGGTCAGCCGCGTGATCGCGTCGAGCGGAAGCACGCGCCCGCCCGCGCGATTGTGCGTGTTCTCGAGCGCGAGCAGCCGGCTCCGCGGATAGTGCGGGTCGGCCGAGTGGATCGAGCCGGCCACCGCATCGAGCGAGGGCAAGCCGGCCTCTCCCGGCAGCGGCAAGACCTGCGCGCCCGCGAGAAAGGCGGGCGCTCCCCCTTCGTACAGGTAAATGTGCGCGGTCGCCTCGAGCACGATCTCGTCGCCGGGTCGGGTGTGTACGCAGACCGCGATCTCGTTCCCCATCGTTCCGCTCGGGACGAAGAGGCCGGCCTCGTGCCCGAGACGTTCCGCCACCTCGCGCTCGAGGGCGAGGACGGTGGGATCCTCTCCGAACACGTCGTCGCCCACCTCGGCCTCGGCCATCGCGCGGCGCATGGCGGCGGTCGGCTTGGTCACGGTGTCGCTGCGAAAGTCGGCGATGCTCACGAGGGTCCTTTCTCTGCTCGGGCCTTCACTCGGCCTTGGGGTAGAGGGCGCGAAGGCGTGCGCGGAGCTCGCGCGCGATCTCGCCGCGGCGACCGGTGCCGACGACGCGGCCGTTCCATCGCGTGACCGGCAATACTTCCCAACCGGTGCTGGTCAAGAACATCTCCGACGCGGAGTCGAGCCACGGCGGTTCGACCACCACCTCTCGCATCGGCACGAGCCCCTCGGCCAGACCCAGGAGCTTGTCGCGCGTGACGCCGTGCAGGATGCCGATCGAGCGGGCCGGCGTTTCGAGCACGCCGTCACGCAGCCAGAAGATGTTCGACGACGCGCCCTCGGCCACGAAGCCGTCGACGCTTCGCATGACTCCCTCGACCGCGCCCGCGAGCCGCGCTTCCCGACGCGCGAGGAGATTGTTGATCCAGCTCCCCGCCTTGACCTCCGGGTCCTGCGCACCCGGCGCGTTCCGCCGGATCTCGGTCAGGATGGCCGCGACCCCCGCGTCATACTCCGCTTCGCTTCGCATCTGAAGCGGCCGCGCGGTGACGACCCAGGTGTGCTCATAGCCCGTCACCTGATCACGATCAGCGAGCCCGCGCGAGATCGTCACGCGAACCACCGCCTGGCTGAGGCCGTTCGCCCGAAGGAGCTCCGCGGTGATCGACTCGACGTCATGGTCGCGCGGATCGCACTCGAAGTAGGCGAGCTGAGCCGAACGCCGCAAGCGCGTTTCGTGCTCGGGCCAGAAGACGAGGCGGCCCTCGTGCGTCCGCATCGTCTCGTAGATCGTGTCGCCGTAGAGGAAGCCGCGATCGAAGATCGAGACCTTGGCCGCGCTCTCCTCCACCAGCTCACCGTTCAGGTACGCAAGCATAGGCTCCTCAATTCGCCGACCAGCGGCCCTCGACCCGAATCGGACGGCCGCTCAAGCGAAGGCGCGTCCGCGGCGTGCCGTCGGGATCGAGGCGGAAGACCTGTCCGCTCGAACCGGCGGTGACCCAGAGCTCCCCGGTCGCGCGATCTCGCGTCACCGACTCGATCGGCCCGAGCTCGACCGCACCGATCTCCGTGCCGGCATCGTTCAGGTGCACCAACGCGCCGCGCTCACTATCAGCCACCCAGAGCCCGCCCGCGCCGTCGATCGCGAGGTCGACCGGCAGCGAGAAGGAGGCGGGAAACTGCGTCACGCTCGAGCCGTCGCGCGCGATCGCGCTGACCTTGTCGGTGGCACGATCGGCGACGAAGATCGGTCCCACGCTGTCGGCCGCGACCGCGATCGGCCAGACGAAGTCGCGCCTTCGCCAGGCGACGCCGCTCGCCGTGAGGTGCGAGACGGTGCTGTCGCGCGAAGCGACCCATGCTCCCTCGCCGTTGCCGAGCGCAAGCAGGTCCTCGACTCGACCCGCTTCGGGATCGGACGAGAGCACGCGGCCATCGCGCGCGAGCCGCACCACGCGCCGGTCGAGGAAGGAGCCGACCCAAAGGTCCTCTCCATCCAGCCCCACGGTATTCGCGCCCGCGAGCTCGATCTCGTCGAGCCGATCACCGTTGAGCGAGCTGTGGTAGATGAAGCCCGCGAAGTAGTCGGCCACCCAGAGCGAACCGTCGGCATCCACCGCGAGGTCGAGCAGCTGATTGCTTCCGAGGATCCGGTAGTCGACGTCGCGCCCGTCCGGAGCCAAGCGAAGGACGCCACCGGCGACGATGTCGAGCACCCAGACCTGGGAGGAGCCGGGCCGCGCGGAATCGGGCACGGTCGCGACCCACGCGCCATGTCGATCCTGAAGCTCGAGGCGATAGCTGTATTCGAGGCGATTGATCAGCCCATCGTCGTGAAAGGAGCCCGCGCCGCGGCCCGGCTGCTCGAAGAGAAGATGCTCGCTCGCGGCCGGTGTCTTTCGAAGTACGCGAACGGCGGACACGCCGTCATAACCAGAGAGGTCCCAGTCGAGATCGACCACGCCGTCGCGCGCCTGCGCGTTCAGCAGCGCCGGCGTCCCTTCGGTGTGCGGATTCTCCGGATCGAAGGGGTTGGTCGCGTCGCGCGTCTCGCAAGCGGACAGGAGCGCGACCAGCAAGGCTCCGAGCAGAAGCGACGCCTTCGGACGCGCGCTCATGGAACGAGGCTCCCGAGGTTGATCCCGACCCGAAGCTGTCGTTCGTCGCCGATCGACGCTCGCAGCACGCGCGATCCATCCGGCGCGAGCCACGCCCACGCCGCCACCGCGAGGCAGGTCTCCGCGCCGATCCAACAGCTCACCGCCACGCGATCCCAGTGATCGGCCCTCGAGAGATCATCGCGGAGCTGACCTCGATCGATGCCGCGCAGGTAGTCGTCGTAGGCGTTGTCCGCCTGATGACGTGCCCAGACGCCGACCGCGCCGGCCGCGAGGGCCGCGACCGGAAGCGCGACCTGCGCTCGCTGGCGCCAACCGGTGCGCGGGGGCGACAGCTTCGTTACGTCCTTCGTCTCCGGCTCCGGCAGATCGACCAAGATCGCGAGGCTGTCGCCCGACTCGAAGCGCACGCTCCGGCGCTCCTCGGTCCCGTGGCTCGACCGGATGATCAGCTCGAGACCGCGATCACGAGGCATGTAGGCTCGAAGCGGGGTGCGTCCGATCACGCGCTCGCCGAGGTGAACCTCGGCCGATCCTCGGATCGCGGTCACGGTGACGAGCCCGAGCCGAGGCAGAAGTAGCGAATCGGCGCTGCCCGCGTGGAGCTCGACCCGCTCTCTCCACGGTTCCGCCCAACGATCGAGCGGTGCGTGCGCCGGTGAGAGCACGAGCTCCCCCGCGCCCGGACGAAGCGAATCGACGCGGCAGGGCGTCGTGCCGAGGTAGCGCTCCTCGAACCAGACGCGAAGCGGCTCGGGAGCATCGAGCACGGCAGACGCGATCCACTGCGCGTGCGCGATCGACGGCCGCATGGCGAAGGCAGGCAGAAGCGCCAAGAGGCAAACCGCGATCCGCGGCGCATCGCGAAGCGCACGCGCCGGCCAAGTCTCTTGGCGTCGTTCACGACTCATCGTCGCGTCCATAGACGTAAAGATCTCCGCGCTCGCCCGCCAGGAGCAGGAAATCGCCTTGCGAGCAGGGCGGCACCGCGAACTCTCCCGGCAGCTCGAGCGACCACGCTTCGTCCCCCTTGTCGATGCGAAGAATGGTGAGCCGACCGGTTCGGCGAAGGACGAAGAGATGGCCGCCGGCGTCGACCGGAGGTCCTGCCGGAGCCGCGCCGAGCGCCATCGACCAGCGCATCGCTCGACGTTCGGGATCCCAGGCCTCGACCACGCCGCCGCTCGACGCCGAAACGAGAAGCCCGTCGATCGGGAGGCTCGGCGAGAGCTGGTACGACTCGCGCGTCGCGGTGGAGAGCTCTACGCCGTTGCGTACGTCGAGGTGAGCCTCACGCCCATCGGCCGAGATCACCACCAACCTCTCGCTCGAGAGAACAGGCGCGGCCGCGCGCCGGCCCGGGATCGCCACCTTCCAGCGTGGTCGACCGGTCTCGCGCGCGAGGGCCAGGATCGAGTCCCGCCTCGCCACCACGAAGAGGGTCGAGTCATCCGAGGCCACGCCTGCGGGCGAGGGACCGAGCCCGCCACGCATCCATCGCCGCGTGCCTTCCTTCACCTCGAAGCACTCGAGCGTTCCGTTCTGCTCGAGCACGATGATGGCGTCGCCGCGGAGGGAGAGCGCGACCGGCGGCGCCTCGACCGCGACCGTCCAGGCGACGTCGCCGTTCGTCGCCTCGAGCGCGCGCAGTTTGGGCTCGTCGTCGCCGAGCGGCACGTAGACGCGATTCGGGCCGAGCTCGAGCGGCGCGCTGATCGACTGCTTCATCCGCTTGGACCAGCGGCGCTCACCGCTCGCGAGGTCGTAGGCCACGACGCGCGGATCGGTGGTGGCGACATAGACCGAGGTCGAATCGAGGCGCGGCGTGAAGTCGATCGCGCGTCCCGCGTCGGCGCGCCAACGGACGCGGAGACCGCCTTCGCCCAGCTCCTGCGCCGAAGACGGTCGAATCGTGACCACGAGCGTGACGATCGCGACCGCCACGAGCGCGAACCGCGCGAAGGCGCCGGACGCGGAGCGCGACGCGAGCGAACGATTCCGGTCGCGCGGCCGCATCAGTAGTCCCATCCGACGAAGAAGTCGCTGTGCGTGCCGGGCTGGATCTTCTCGAAGTCGGTGCGCCAGCCTACGTCGAAGCGCATCACGAGAAAGCCGCCGAAGCCGAGGCGAAAGCCGAAGCCGTAGGAGCCGCGCCAATCGGGATCCTGCCCCGGCTCCCACGCGCTGCCGGCGTCGGCGAAGATCGCCCCCTCGACGCCGGGCAGCTCGAGCAGTCCCATCGGAAGCCCCAGGGCGAGCCCGCGAACCAGCGGGAAGCGCAGCTCCTGATTGAGGAGAGCCGAGCTCCGGCCGATCTGCGCACGCCTCTCGTAGAGCCGCAAGGACTGCGAGCCGCCGAGAAAGAAGAGCGTCGGATCGTCGCCGTCGCTGAAGCGCCCCTGCACGCGCACGGCGTAAGCGGAGAAGAAGCCGAGCCGCACGTAGCGGCGATAGTCGGCGAGCAGCACCGAGCTCTCGGGCGCGCCTCGCTGAAGATTGAGCCCCAAGCCCGCGGTCAGATTCCATCTCGCGCCGTCGATCGGTCCGGTCGGCAGCCAGAGCGAGGTGTCGTGGATGAGCGAGATCGAATGGCTGGCGACGCCGCCCTTCCGATGAAAGCCGACCGCGCTCCGATCGGTCTCGGTGTAGGCGACATTGAGGTGCGTCTCCACCCGCTCGAACTTGCTGAAGGGATAGCTGAGCAGGACGCCCGCGCCCGACTTCGATTCGTGATACGGCAGGTCGTACGCGTCATAGAAGTCGCCGACGAAGTGGAAGGCAGAGAGCCCGTAGTTGAGTCGCCGCGAGAGGTTCACATAGGTCACCCCGGCGGAGAAGTTGCGCAGGAAGTCCGAGGTCACCGCGGTGGTGTTGCCGAGCTGGAAGAAGAGCAGGTGGTTTCCCATCATGTCGGAGAGCGCCGCCTGCACGCCTTCCCCCGACCGGATCGATGGGTCGACCAGCACGCCCCCCTGCGCGATGTCGAGCGAGAAGCGCGGCCGATAGCTCTTCTCGCGCGCGAGCACACGTCCCGCCTCGGCGCGCGGTTCGGTCCAGGGCGCCGAGGTGTCGGGCTCGGCCAACGCGAAGAGCTCGGCCGGACGACCGGCGGCGGTCGTGTCGTCGAGCGGGAAGCTCCGCACCTGAAAGCGCCCGCGCGAAAAGACCGAGGCGATGAAGCGCTTCTCCCCCGGGATCGGCCGCGGATCGAAGATCGCGTCGAGGCTTCGCGTGACGCGGCGGCCGGTGCCGTCTTCCTTCACCGCGTAGACATTGCGGAAGCCGTCGCGGTCGCTGACAAAGAGCACCTCGTGACGATCGCGGTCGAAGATCGGCGCCGAGTCCTTCCACGAACCGCGCGTGAGCTGGCGGATCTCCCCGCTCGCGAGGTCGAGGTGGAAGAGGTTGTTCACCTTTCCGCCGTTGCCGCCGGCGGCGCGATCCGAGCTCCAGACCAGCGCCTCATCCCACGGCGAGAAGGTGGGGTCGAGATCCTGGAAGCGATCGTGGGTGAGCCGCGTCAACGTGCCGGTCGCGCGCTCGAAGAGATACAGGTCCGATGTTCCATCGCGCGAGAGGCCGCTCACCACGAAGCGCTTTCCGTCGGGCGAGAAGCAAGGCGAGAGCAAGCCGACCAGATCCGGGAAGCGATGCCGCGCGACCACGCGCTCCTCCGGCACCGAGTAGAGCACCACCTCGTC
>CAZZAH010000005.1:0-23604 GCA_964652115.1 uncultured bacterium
ACCGGACTAGTTCTGCAACCCGCCCGGATGATTGCGCGTGGGAAAACTACCCCCAGCATCTTTACGCGTCAATGATGAAAGTCTATTGGCAACCCACTGTCAGGCATCGGCACCACATGACCTAAGCAACTGATGGTGGGCCGTTTATACCGCCAGGGAAAGGCAGCGATTGAGCAATTCCGACCGCCTGAGGGCAGGTTTCTGGTCGCCCGACGAGACGCGGGCGTAAGGAAGGCGAAAATCTGTTCGCTTATTAGGCCGAGGTCGGCGCGAGGAATCCACTGGGCGCCACGCTCTGCTCGATCACCGCGTCGAGGATCGCCGCGAGGCGCGCGGTGAGCTCCCTTCGCTCGCAGCGACGGACCTCGGCCGAGTCGGCGACGTAGGTCCGGGCTCGAGAGCTGTCGCTCGTGGCGACCAGGAGCGCACGCAGTGCTCTCGCCACGGCGGCCGGGTCCGACGGATCCGCCACCAGCCCAGCTCCGCGCTCTCGAATGAACCGCGCGGCCGCTCCCTCGGGATGCGCCAGGGCGAGGATCGGCTTCCCCGCCCGGAGGTACTCGAAGATTTTTCCCGGCAAGATGAGGGCGCCGCGTTCACTCGGCTGCTCCAACAACAGGAGCACGCGAGCCCGAAGACAATCGGCGACCGACTCGAGGTGCGGACGATTGGGTACGAAGCGAACGTGATGCTCGAGCCCCAACTTCTTCACCGCCGCCTCGTCCGAGTCGTAGTGCCCTCCCGCGAAGACGCTCAGCGGAAGAGCGGGAACTCCGGCCATCGCCAGGTACCCCCTCAAGCCGCGGAGGTAGGGCTCGATCGGCCGTTCCGGATTGAGCTGCCCCGCGTGGAGGATCGCGCCCGACGTTTCCGATTCGCTCACGCGCTCGCCGATCGCTTCGAAGTCGTGCTCGTCGTAGCCGTTGGTCACGACCACGATCTTGCCCGCGGGCAGAGTGGGGTTGTGCTCGAGGAAATCGCGCCGTGTCTCCTCGCTGGTCACGATCACACGATCCGCGGCAAAGAGCACTTCACGCTCGAGATGATGCTGCAGTCGATCGTGCCACGCGGTCGGCGGCGCGTAGGCCATGCGGCGGGTCCAGGGATCGCGGAAATCGGCGATCCACGCGATGCCGACTCGCCGCTTCAACCAAAGGCCGAGGAGGTGCGCACTGTCGGGCGACGAGGTGGTGAGCACGGCGTCGAAGGGACGCGCGACGTGCAACGCATGCGCCTTGACCGCGGCGCGGGCCGACCACATCACATAGTTGTCCGGCAGCAGCAGAAGGCGACTGCAGGCCCGCAATAAGCGCACACGACCGGCGGAGCGGACCTCGCCGCCGCCCTGTCGCTGCATCGCGCCGCTGCCCCAGTGCGGCACTCGAATGATCTCGGTCGATGGATCGAGCTCCGCCAACAGCGTCGGGTCGCTCATCCAGTATCGCGCGTCCGAGGTCAGCATGACCGGAGCCCAGCCATGCTCCGGAAGGTACCGCGCGAATTTGAGCGCGCGCTGCACCCCCGCGCCGCCGAGCGGAGGAAAGAAGTACGAAGCGTAGAGAAGACGCCTCATCGGCGGCGTCTCGGGGCCTTCGCGCTCAGGGCGAGCAGGCCCCATCGACGATGCCGACACCGACCGAGCGCACGCCGCGCGGGGTGCGAAGCCGCAAGTAATACAGGCCGGGTGTGACCGGTCCGTCGGCGTCGCGTCCGTCCCAGAGGAGCGCGCCCTCATCGCTCTGCTCGATCCGATGAAGGATCTTGCCCGAGAGATCGACCACCACGCCGCTCACCGTTCCACCCGCGCCGGCGACGCGAATGCCGTCGGTGCACCCGAGCACGAGAGGATTCGGGTAAGCGCCGATCTTGTCCGCGCTGCTCGCGACCGCGAGGGGCGTGAAGGAGGCGAGCCCGCGCGTCGTTCCGATCCAGAGGGTTCTTCCGTCGGGAGAAAGGGCGAGTCCATCGACGTTGGGGTGCGGAATGTACGGCGCGGAGAAGGTCTCGTAGGTGAAGCCGCCCTGAGCGCGCGGCGTCATGCGCGTGAGGCCCCCCTCCTTGGTCGCGACCCAAGCTCCGCCGTCGGCCAAGGGCACGATCTCGTTCACCGCCGCGGTCGGGAGTCGATTGAATGCCGCACCGACATTGGTGAATCGTGGCGTTCGCCAGATCGAAACGCCGGAGGTAGTGCCGATCCAAACTCGCCCATCGAACCCTTCCTCGATGCGGGTGACCTGATCACCGATCAGAGGACGATTGCTGTCCGTCTTGGTGTAGTGCGTCCAGACGTCGTCTGGTGTTCCGGGGAGGTGGTCGTCGCCAAGATCGATGCGGTGGACGCCATCCTCCGCGTAGCCGATCCAGAGCTCGTTCCCGATCGCGCGGATGGCGCTGATCTGATTCGCGAGCAACGGGCTCCCCTCCCCGACCCGAATGTTGATCCAGGTCGAGTCTCGCGCATCGAGGCGGAAGAAGCCGTGCGCGTTTCCGTTCCCCTCGTTCCAGGTCGCGATCCAGAGGTTGCCTGCGTCGTCGCGATCGAAGTCCCAAGCATTGCCCACCGAGCCGAAGAGCTCGCACTGGTCGTTCTGTGCGTTGATGCGCTCGAGCGGACAGTTGGCGTCGGTGCCGCAGCAGCAGTGCGCGAGATAGACGTAGTTGCCGAGCGGAAAGGTCTGGAAGGTGAAGGCGCCCGCGCAGCCGGTGAGTCCGCCCTGGAAGAAGGTCCACGCACCGCGATCGAGGCGAAGCACCTGCGGCCGCGTGCCGCTCTGTGCGTGACTCATCCAGAGCGCGCCGTCTTCGGCGAAGAAGAGGCTGCGGTAGTTCTGCCGCAGACTGGGTCCATCGAGGCGATGCTGCACCCAGGTGGTGCCGGTCCACTCCCAGATGCCGTCTTGGCGTTCCAGCCCATCGGCCGCTCCGGCGAAGAGCCTCCCCGATTCGGTCACGGCGATCGAGGTCGCGTTGATCGCGTTCGTACCGACGCGAGTCCATGTCGTGCCGGTCCGTTGGAAGACGCCCTGGCTCCCCGCCACATAGAGCGAACCGCCTTCGATGCCGCCCAAGTCGCGTGCGACGAAGTCGTCCGGCAGGCCGGTCTCGTCGAGCCCCCAGCTAGTGCCGTTCCAGAGGTAGACGCTGCCGGCCGCGATCGCGCGACCGGCGAAGATCTTCTGCACGTCGAGCGAGGCCAGCCCGTCAGAGCGCGGCTCCCATGTCCCGGTCGACGTCTGCGCGATCACCCCGTTCGCGGTCGCGAGCCAAAGCGTGCGCGGCCCGGTCGCATCCTCCGTGTCGTTCCTCTCCTCAAGGTCACGGATGTCGAAGCTCGACAGATCGCAGAGGTCGACGCCCTGAAGACAGACGAAGCGAAGCTCGCCGTCGCGCAGCACAGCGTAGCCCTGCTCCGCCCCGATTAGCGTGTGCTCGAAACTCCGTTCGACCCCCTGCACCACTTCTTTCACCGAGCGAAAGCGAATGGACCGGATCCGATCGCCGGGGATCGGTTCGAGCAGGCTGGTGTAGGGCTCGAAGTCCTCGCTCTCCGGGTTGAAGATGCTGATGCCGGAGTGAGGGGTCGCGATCCAGACCTCCCCGTTGGGGGCGGTCGCCACCGCGCGAAGCGTGTCGCTCGAAAGGCCGCCGGGCGCGCGGCTCCACTGCTCGAGCGCCGCTCCCGGGCGAAGTCGAACCAACCCGCCGGAGGTCGCGGCGTAGATGTCCTCTCCCACCGCCGTCAGGTCGTTGACTTCATTCGCGTAGAGATAGGTGCGCCAAACGCCTTGGGTCTGCGCGCTCGCGCTCGAGCCGATCGCGAGCGAGAGCAGAAGGGCGAACCCGAAGAGTCGTGTGAAGGGCTGGGCAAACGCAGGCAATCGAGGCGCGGTCATTCGAAGCGCTGGCAAGAGAACCTCCATCGTAGGTTCCGCGGGGGCAGGCACCCTACCCCGATCGGCGCACGGCGGTTTCTGCCCACGCCGCCGGGCAGAATACGCAAAAGCGCGGCCTACAGCTATGCGCGGAAGAGCGCGCGGCCCAGGATCCGCAGATCCTCTTCGACGCTCGGCTCGGAGGCGTAGCGGCGATTCCACTCGAGTGCCTCCTCGGGAGTAAGGGGACGGCGCGTCCACGGGCCGAGAAGACCGGGCCGTCCCGCCGGGGCGGTCAACCGCTGCTCCTCATCCAATCGGAGCCACTCCTCTTCGGTGAAGGGATAGAGGCCGACCAACCCGATCTCGGAGCGCGCGAGCGCCGGAAGCGCGGGATAGCTCGCGACAAGCGTGCGCCAGAAGCCTGCCCCCCACGAGGTGCTCGCCAGTCGCTTGATCGAACGCGATGCTCCCCCGCCGTGGTAGGCCGGCGCTTCGACCAGCGGACGCCGCTTGAGCGCGCGCGTGACCGCCACCGCCAAGAAGGGGAGAAGCCCGATCCCCGCGAGCGCGAGCGCGACCACGAGATCGGTCATCCGCTCCGCCAGCCCGATCGAGCGGCGGCGGCCCGTTCCGGTCAGGCTCATCGCCGGCAGGCCGTAGAACGAGATCAGATTGGAATCGCCCGGGATCAGCCCATGGACTCGCGGCACAAGACGAAGCGGCAACCCGGTCGCGCGGAGCTCCGCCACCAGCGCGGGCAGATCGCCGCGCCAGCTCTCGTAGACCAGCACCTCTTGGCAGCGTTCGTGACGCGCGCGACGCGCGAGCCGTGCGGCATCCTCCGTCGCGCGAGCATCCGGCGAGAGCAGCGGCACGGGCTCGAGGCCGAACCGGCCAAAACGCTCGATCCGCCCGAGCAGATCCGCCACCTCCTCACCCGGTCCGATCAGGCCGACGCGCTTGAGGTTCAGGTCGTGCTGCTTGAACGACTCCACGATCGCGAGCAGCGAGGTCCGAAGAGTCGTCACGATCAAAACCGCGAGCGGAAGGAACATCACCACCACGAGGCGCGAGTAGACGCGCACCGAGGAGAGGAAGGTCGTGGCCATGAGCACGAGCGAGGTCCAAAGGAGTGCGCGCGAGACCGCGAGCAGGTTCTCCAGGAACGACGCTCGCGTGCGCGTCTGATAGAGCCCGGTCAGGATGAAGAAGGCCCCGGCCGAGCCGACCGCGAAGAAGAGGAAGCGGTAGTACTTGTGAAAGGCGAAGAGAGGTTTGTCGAAGAGCCCGCTCGAGAAGCTACGCACGGAGTATGCGACGAGGAAGGCGAGCACGACTCCGATCAGATCGACCAAGAAGAGCGCGGCGCGGCGAAAGAACCCACTCCGAAGCTTGAGCCAGTAGAGAAGGAAGCTCCACTTCTCGTAGAAGCGGACGAGTGAAGCGAGATGGATCCAGAGGCCGCGTTTGGGCCAGAAGCCCTTCGCGCTCGCGCGCTGATAGTCGTGCTGCATGCGCGCCGCCGGCAGATAGACCACGCGCCATCCTCGCTGCTGCATCCGATAGCACCAGTCGACATCCTCGAAGTAGAGGAAGAAGCGCTCGTCCATCAGACCGACGTCTTCGACCGCGCTCCGCCGCACCATCATGCCGCCGCCCAGGCACCAGTCGACGTCTCGCGTCGAGGCGTGATCCCAGTCGAGCATCAGGTGCTCGCGCAACGCGCGTGCCTTCGGGAAGACCTTGCCCAAGAAGGTCCGCCGGAGGAGGAAGACCGGAAAGGTATAGAAGCGCCGCACCGAGTACTGCAGCGAGCCATCGGGATAATTCAGACGCGGCGCCGCGATGCCGACGTCGCTCTCCTCGTCGAGGAAGCGGACCAGCGCCTCCGCGCTTCCGGGTTCGATCGCGACATCGGGATTAAGAACCAGGAAGTGCCGGCCGAGTCCGAGCTTGATGCCGAGGTTCACTCCCCCGCCGAAACCGAGGTTCTTCTTCGACTCGTGGTAGCGGACGCGCGAACGGCCCTTCGCCACCTCGGCTGAAGCGGTGTCGGCCGGCGCGTTGTCGACGACGAGTACCTCGTAGTCGAGCTTCGGCGCGGCCGACTCGATCGCGTCGAGGCAACGCTTCAGGTAATCGGGCGTGCGATAGACCACGATCACGATCGACAGGTCCAGGCTCGCCTCCGTCCCGGTGGAGGCCGCGGACGACGCTTCCGCTTCGCGTGGAAGGGAGCTCACGGGCCTGATTTGGCGATGGGCGCTTCCGAGCGGGAGACGCGCGCCGGCCGGTGCTTGAAGCGCGTGAAAATGCGCTCGAGGAAGAGGCGCCACAGCATCCAAGTCGCTTCGAAGATGATCTTCTTGCTCATTTTGGAGATCCCCACCCTTCGATCGGCAAAGAGGATCGGGATCTCCTTGATTCTGAAGCCTTGTCGATAGGCGTGGAAGCTCACCTCGATCTGGAAGGAGTAGCCGTCCGAGCGGATGCGCGAGAGGTCGATCGTTTCCAGGACCTCGCGCCGGATCGCCTTGAAGCCGCCGGTGGCGTCGCGCACCGGCAGGCCGGTCAGCAGGCGCGTGTAGACATTGGCCGAGTAGCTCAGGATGAGGCGCGACAGCGGCCAGTTCACCACCGTCACCCCGTTCAGATAGCGCGAGCCGAGCACGACGTCACAGTCGACGATCGCTTCCAAGAAGCTCGGGATGGCGTCGGGATCGTGCGAGAAGTCGGCGTCCATCTCGAAGATGATGTCGGCGCCCTGCTCCAGGGCATAGCGGAAGCCGGCGATGTAGGCCGAGCCAAGCCCAAGCTTCGCCTTCCGCTTGAGCAGATGCACGCGCGGGACGCTGGCGCGGAATTCCTCGACCGCATCGGCGGTGCCGTCGGGCGAGTTGTCGTCGACGACCAGCACCTCGATCGCATGCGGGAGCGCGAGCAATCGCGGCAGGAGCGCCCGCACGTTGTCGACCTCGTTGTAGGTCGGGATGACAACGAAGCACTTCTGGTCCATCGACGATCCGCCTCGCTCCTCTTTCGACGCGCGCGATGTCCGCGCGTCTGTCGCTCGAACGGTCGCCGGCGCCTTCTCCGGCGCGCGGTCGACCATGCTCACCGACCCTGCTGGAACCACTCGACCGTCAGGCGCAGCGCGTCACGGACGTCCACCTCCGGACGCCAACCGAGCTTCTCGCGTGCCTGCGTGATGTCGGGCTGCCGAACCTTGGGGTCGTCCTCCGGCAGCTCCTTGAACACGACCCCGCTCTTCGAGCCGATGATGTCGAGGATCGACTGTGCCATCTGAAGAACGGTCATTTCCTGCGGGTTTCCGATGTTGCACGGCTCGTTCAGCTCCGAGCGCAGCAAGAGGAGAATGCCCCGCACGAGATCGGTGATGTACCCGAAGCTGCGCGTCTGCGAACCGTCGCCGTAGACGGTGAGCGGCTCGCCGTGGATCGCCTGGTTGATGAAGTTGGGCACCGCGCGTCCATCCTGCTTCCGCATCCTCGGGCCGAAGGTATTGAAGATGCGGACGATCTTGGTGTCGAGCCCGTGATACCGGTGGTACGCCATGGTGAGCGCTTCGGCATAGCGCTTCGCCTCGTCGTAGACGCCGCGGAGACCGATCGGATTGACGTTCCCCCAGTAGCCTTCCGGCTGTGGATGGAGCAGCGGATCGCCGTAAACCTCCGAGGTCGAGGCGAGGAGGAAGCGCGCCTTTTTGTTGAGCGCCAAACCGAGCGCCTTGTGCGTCCCCATCGCGCCGACCTTGAGCGTGGCGATCGGCAGGCGCAGGTAATCGATTGGGCTCGCCGGGCTCGCGAAGTGGAGCACGTAGTCGACCGGACCATCGATGTAGAGGTAGTTCGTGACGTCGTAGTGCACGAAGGAAAAGTGTGGGCTCCGAATGTGCGCGATGTTGTCGATCGAGCCGGTGAGGAGGTTGTCGATCGCGACCACCTCGACCCCCTCGCGCAGCAGCGCATCGCAGAGATGGGATCCGATGAAGCCGGCGCCGCCGGTGATGACCGCTCTCATAGCCCTTCCTTCCCCTACTCCTTAGTGAGCTCCTGCTCGACTCCCCATGCGCCGACCGCCGCCGTTCGGCCTTCCGACTCGAGAGGCCCCTCCGATTCAAAAGGCTTCGCTCCCGCCGGCGGCAGCGCCGTGCGTAGCGGATAGCTGCGCTTGCGCATCGCCGGCGCGAAAATCAGCTCGGCCAGGAGCCCCATCGAGATGAACTGGATGCCAAGAATGACCAGGATGACCCCGAAGAGCAACAGCGGCCGCACGCGGAGGTGACCTTCGAGGATCCAGATCGCGAGCATATAGAGGTTGATCGCGCCGCCCAAGGAAAGGAGACCGGTGCCCCACCGACCGAAGACGTGAAGCGGCGTCCGTCGACCGCCCGCGAGGAACATCACCTCGAGCAGATCGAGGAATCCGTTCACGAAGCGCGACGACCCGAATTTGGAGCGGCCATAGCGCCGCGGCCGATGACGCACTTCCTTTTCGCCGATGCGGAAGCCTTCGCCGTGGGCCAAGACCGGAATGTACCGATGCATCTCGCCGTAGAGCCGCACCGACTCGACCACCTCGCGACGGTAGACCTTGAGCCCGCAGTTGAAGTCGTGGAGCTTGATCCCGGTCATCCACGACGTGACGCGATTGAAGAGCCGGCTCGGCAGCGTCTTCGTGATCGGATCGTGGCGCGTCTTCTTCCAGCCCGAGACGAGGTCCAGGTGGCGGCGTTCCAGGTCCTCGATCAGTGCGGGGACCTCGGCCGGGTCGTCCTGCAAATCCGCATCCATCGTCACGACGTAGCGGCCGCGCGCGTGCTGAAAGCCGGTGTTGAGCGCCGCCGACTTGCCGAAGTTGCGGCGTAGCTCCAGCAGGCCCAGCGTCGGGAAGCGCGCGCGGAGACCTGTGACCACCTCGGAGGTACCGTCGCTCGAGCCGTCGTCGACCAGGAGGATCTCGTACTCCTTGCCGAGGCCGCGGAGCACTTGGTCGAGCTCGGGGATCAACTCACCGAGCGACTCCGCCTCGTTGTAGGCGGGGATGAGGACGGTCACCTCGACCGAAGGCTCGGCGCGCCGCTCCGTCACTCCGCGTGCCCCGCGAGGTACTCCCGCATCCAGGCCGCCATGCGCGTGAGGCCGGTTTCCAGATCGATCGTCGGCGCATAGCCGAGCACCTCGCGCGCGAGGCTGGAGTCACCGCCGGTGTTGGCCGGATCGCCCGGTTGCTTGGGGAGAAAGCTCAGCCGGGCCTTCCGGCCCGAGACCTTCTCCATCGTGCGGAAGACCTCGAGCAGAGGGACGCGGCTTCCGCCGGAGACGTTGTAGGCCGCGCCGGGTTGTCCCCTCTCCGCCGCCCTCAAGTTCGCCTCGGTGATGTCGTCGATGTAGGTGAAGTCGCGGGTCTGCGTGCCGTCGCCGTAGACCGGGAGCTCCTCGTCCTGGTACATCGCCCGCAGGAATTTGTGGAAGCCCATGTCGGGCCGTTGGCGCGGGCCATAGACCGTGAAGTACCGCAGCGAGCAGGCGTGCAGGCCATAAGCCCGCGCGTACAAGCTCACGAGATGCTCGCCCGCGAGCTTGGTCACCCCGTAGGGCGAGATGGGGCGGAGCGGCCCCGATTCCGCCGCCGGAAAGGCCGGCGCCTCGCCGTACACCGACGACGAGGACGCATAGACGACGCGCGGCTTCGAGGACATCGCCGCCTCGAGAATGCGCTGGGTCGCGTTCACGTTGATCGAGGTGTAGGTCTGGAACTCCGCGCCCCACGAGGCGCGGACACCCGCCTGCGCGGCCAAGTGCCAAACGACGTCGACGCCATCGAGCAAGGGCGCGAGGTCCGCGGTACGCAGGTCGACCCGCTCGAGCGAGAAGCGCGGCTCGCGCGCGAGGCGTGCGAGGTTGCGATCCTTGAGCGCGGGATCATAATAGTTGGTGAAGCAATCGACGCCGCGCACTTGCCAGCCTCCGGCCGTGAGGCGCTCGGATAGATGCGATCCGACGAAGCCCGCCGCTCCCGTCACGAGGGCGATCCGCTCACTCATTGCACCGCCACCCCTTTCTTCGCCAGCGAATCGGCGTAGTCCTGGCGTGCCCGTTGGATTTCCGGCGTCACCGGGTCGGTCGGGTTCCTCGCGCACCAACCGTCCAGGACTTGGAGCGCGTCCGCGTACTTCTGCCGTGTATCCCAGAGGTAGCTGAAGAGCTCCCGCATCGAATCGAAGTCGGTCGGATCGGCCTCGATCGCTCGGCGGTAGCTCGTTTCGGCCTCATCGTACTTGCCCTGGCCTTCGAACGCACGGCCGAGCATCCGGTGGATGCGCGGATCGGTGCTGCCGGCGTTCGCGACCTTCTCCAGAATCCCCTGCGCTTCGGGGAAGCGCCCGGCGCGAAGCAAGAGCACGCCGAGCGAGTACTGCACCGTCTCCGAACGCGGCGAGATCTTGGAGGCCTCCTCGACCGCCTTCATCGCCTCGGTGTCCTCGCCGCGAGCGAGGTAGTCCTCGGCGGAGCGAAGCCAGGCGGCGGCGTAGTTCTGCGTCAACCGACGCGCGTTGTCGTCCTTGAAGACCGACTCGTCGTAGCTCCCGTCGGGGTTGAGCAGGCCGCGATACTTATACACGTCGCGAAGGTTCTTGACCGTGGCATCGGTGTCGATCCGCTCGCCGCCCGGCTTCGCCTCCTCGATCGCGAAGGAAAGCCCCTTCATGACCAACCGATCCTCCAGCCCCAGCTGATCCGGCACCGTCACCGCGAGATGCAAGGGCCTCTTGCCGTACTCGTGCTCGACGATCCGCTTCGCCGCGAGGTCCTTCACCATGACGATCTTGTCGTTCTTGTCGATGTAAGGATGAAGCTTGTCGATCTGCTCGTCGGTCCAGCCGAAGTCGAGGTTGTGCTCGCGCTTGAGCTGCTTGATGTACCAGTTCGTGTTCAGGAGCGAGAGGTTCGCCACCACCACGTCGGTGCGGATCTTTTCGACGAACTGGAGATACCAGAGCGGGAAGGTGTCGTTGTCGCCGTTGGTGAAGAGGATCGCGTTCGGCTCGAGCGGCTGCAGCATGTTGTAGGCATAGTCGCGCGCGACGTAGAAGTTGGTTCGATCGTGGGTGAACCAGTAGGTCCTCATCGTCAGGAAAGGCAGCGCCGCGAAGAGGATGCCCACCGTGGCGAAGAGCGGATGCAGGCCCAAGCCCTTTCGGGCCGCGACCACCGGTTCGAGCAACGGAGTCGCCTCGACGCCGGCCGCCGTTCCGCGCGCGGACGCGACCTCCACCGGCCGCACCGAGTCGAGCAGCGCCGCCACTCCCAGACCGATCCAGATGGCGAAGAACTGGAACGACGCCACGAAGAAGTAGTCGCGCTCCCTCACCTCGTCGTCCTTGAAGTTCAGATAGAAGACCATCCCGACGCTCGTGATCAGGTAGATCGAGAGCAGCATGACGAAGGTCTTCCACTCGCGGCGGAAGCTCTGCCAGAACCCCCAGACGCCGAGCAGGTAGGGGATCATCCAACCGATGAACTGCGGGCGGATGCCGAGCGAGTACTGATCGCGCGCGTAGTCCCAGAAGTGCTTCGAGAACTGAATCGCCCACGAGGCCTGTCGCTCGGTGAAAGGATTCGGCGGCTTGTACTGATCGCGCGTGAGCACGCGCCAGAGCGCCGACCAGGTCTCCGGATCGGCTTCGTTGATCGGCGGGTTCAGGGTGGCGCGGATCATCAGGTAGAAGTGGGTCGACATGCCGACCAAGGCCGCGATCGCGCACCAGGTCACGAGACCACGCGGTCCGAAGGCGGAGCGCGAGCCCGGCGCGGTGAGGTACCGGATGGCCGACCAGAGCAGCACGAGCAGAACCAGCGGCCCCCAAACGCCGAGGCCAAGCGTCGGCAGCATCCCGGGATGGAGGAGCACCACGATCCCCGCCACGAACATGGCCGAGAGGGCGCTCCCGCCGAAGCTCGACCGATCCCAGAGCAGCATGAAGAGGACGATCCCCGGCAAGACGAGGAAGGTGCCGAGGTGAATCCCCATCGAAAGGCAGATGAGGTAGTAGAGGAGGAGGAACCATCCGTTCCTGACGCCGTGCGCCCCCTCGGTCCGCGCCCAACGGAGCACCATCCAAACCGCGAGCATCATCAAGGCGGACGAGAGTCCGTAGACCTCCGCCTCGATCGCGTTGTCCCAGTAGGTGCGGGAGAAGGCGGTGAAAAACGCCGCCACGAGCCCGCCGAAGAAGCCGACCCAGTTCGCGGCATCGACCGGCTTCGATCCTTCCTCGCGCGTGGAGACGGGCGAAACGCCCAGCGCCGCGCGCCACGATCCTTCATGCGCTCGCGCGCGCCGCCAGAAGCGAAAGACCTCGGTCGTGACCAGGAAGGCGAAGACGGCGCCGATGCTCGAGGCCAGCGCGGAGAGCCAGTTGACGCGGCTCGCGATTTCTCCGATCGGCAGCATGGTCATGATCCGCCCGATCAGCACGTAGAGAGGCGTGCCCGGCGGATGCGGGATCCCGAGGATGTAAGAGGTCGCGATGAACTCTCCGCTATCCCAGAAGGGGCAGCTCAGGGTCATCGTGCTGAGGTAAACGATCTGGGTGACGAGGAAGACGAGCCCCGCCCCCAGAAGGTCGAGCCTTCGTTGCGAAAGATTCATGCGCTCCCCTGGCCTTGGCCGCGCCCATCCTGGATCGCCCGCTCGATCAGCGCCAGCGTCTCCTCCGCCATGTGCTCCCAGCTGAAACGAGCGGCCCACTCGAGTCCGCGGGCCGACATCTGGCGCCACCGCTCGTCGTTCGTCAAGAGCTCGATCAATCGGTCCCGCAGCGCGGGCCGATCGCCGTGCGGGACTAAGTAGCCGGTCTCGCCGTCGCGCACCGATTCCCGCAATCCGGGTGAGTGGCTTGCCACGCACGGCACGCCGCAAGCGTTCGCCTCGATCACCGAGAGCCCCCAACCTTCCTTGGGCGAGGTGTAGACCAGGACACGCGTCCGGTGGAGCAGATCGAGCTTCGGCGCTCCATCGATGAAGCCCAAGAAGCGCACACGATCGCTCACGCCATGCTCGGCTGCGATGCGCTCGAGGTCGGCGCGGTAGTCGCCTTCGCCCGCGATCCAGTACTCGACACCCGGGACCTGGGCCGCGATGTCGCGCAGCACCTCGATCGGATACTCGATGCACTTGTACTTCTTGAGGCGCCCGAGATAGAGGAGCGACGGCCCGGGCAAGGTTCCGGCCGGCCGCGGGCGATAGTACTCATGGTCGATGCCGCTTCGAATGACGTGCAGTCGATCGCGTGGGATGCCCCTCTTCGCGAGGTCCTCGAAGGTGCTGTCGGAAAGCACCTGGAAGTGCGAGCGCCGATAGACCGACGGAATGCTCTGCTCCTGCAGCCAGACGTAGCTCGCGATCGGAAAGGACGCCTGCTGAAAGACGGTCGTGCCGAAGAGGTGCGGGATGTTGACCAGGACCGGCACCTTCCCCGCCACCAGCGGCGTGTAGAACGGCAGTTTGTTCAGGTCCTCCACGATGACGTCGAAGCCCTTGCTCGCGAGATGCTGCTGGTAGTAGCGCGGTGCGGCGAAGTTGAAGTTCCACACGTTGCCGGTGCGGATCACCTCCATGCCGTCGATGGTGTCGCGCGGCGCTCCGCCGGGAAAGGCCCCGGTCAGAAACGTCACCGGATTCCCCGCGCGATGAAGCCGGCGGTAGATCTCGTAGAGGATGACCTCGGCGCCCCCCATCTCGGGGTGGCGGAGATCGCGATAGCTCACCACCAGGATGCGTCTGCCCATCTTCAGCGAGCTTTTCTCCCGAGAGTCCCGATCATGGCGCAGGTGTAGAGCCCGACGCGCCGCTTCGAGAGCCAGGCGCGCGTCGCGCGGCCGAGCGGACCGAAGGGCCAGATCTCCGGCGGATACTTCGGGAGCGTCGCCAACCGCGCACGCATGAGCGCATAGCGGAACGAGCGGTAGAAGAAGCCCGGCACCATCCACTCGCCGTAGGTGTGCACTACCTCGACCCCGCCCTTCCGCATCAAGCCCTCGAGCTCACTCGGTGAGTACTCGGTCTCCCAGCCGGCGAACCAACGGTTGAGCGCGATCATCACGTGCTTCGCCGCGGTGTAGACATGCCAGCGTTGCGGCACGTCGACCAGGAGATGCCCGCCCGGACCGAGCACGCGCGCGTTCTCGCGCAGGAGCGGCATCGGATCGCGGAAGTGCTCCATCAATCCCTGATGGAAGACGAGCTGGAAGCTCCCCTCGCGGAACGGCATGTTCCGCGCGTCGGCGCAGACGCAGGTCACCTCGAGGCCGAGGTGATTCGCCTGCTTCTTGATCACGGCGAACGAGGTGCGCACGTAATCGAGCACCAGCACCCGGGCGCCGCGTCGCGCGAGATCGAGGCTGTCGCGGCCCGAGCCGGCGCCCACCTCCATCACCCACTTCCCCTCGAGCGGCAAGGGATCGAGCTGTCGCTTGATCCGGTCCTCGTTCGAGTAGACGTCGTCGATTTCCTCGCGCTCGGCCCAGTATCGGTGCCAGTGCTCCGGGGTCGACTGGCGCAGGCTCATGCCGGTCCCTCCGTCGACGTACTGCCGGGAGGCGCACCCGCGTCTCGCGGCCTGACCACGCGAGCGATGGGATCGAGCACGCCGTTGATGAAGGGGGCGGCGTCCTCCTCGCCGTAACGCTTGGCCAAGAGGATCGCCTCGTCGAGCACGACCTCGGTCGGAACGTCGGCCGCCTCGAGCAGCTCGGCGGTGGCGAGGCGAAGGAGCGCGCGGGTCACGCCGGAGACACGCTCCAGCGTCCAGTTGCGGAGCTGTTCGCGCAGGAGCCGATCGACCTCCTCGCGTCTCGCCGCGTAACCGAGGCCGACCTTGATCGCGTGATCGCGCCCTTCTTCGGTGAGGCGAAAGCGGCCGAGCGTGTTCTCGAGCACCTCGCGCGGATCCTCCGCCGAGAGGTCGACCTCGAAGAGCACGCGGAAGAGGATCTCGCGCGCCTTGTGGCGTCCACCGAGCAAGCGGGGTTACTTCTTCTTCGCGCGCGCGGGGCCGCGAAGCTCGGCGAGCAGGTTCACCATCTCGAGGGCGGAGAGGGCGGCGTCCCAGCCGCGTCCACCCGACTTGATGCCGGCGCGTTCCAACGCCTGCTCCACCGTCTCGGCGGTGATGACGCCGAGGGTGCAAGGCACGCCGGTGTCCGCGCTCACGCGGCTCAAGCCCGACGCGACCTCGCGCGCGATCAGCTCGTCATGCTTGGTCGCGCCCTTCAGGATGCAGCCGAGCGCGATGACCGCGTCGTAGCGTCCGCTCGAAGCGGCGGCGCGCACCGCGAGAGGGATCTCGAACGATCCCGGCACCCAGATCAGCTCGATGGCCGAGCTTGCCGCGCCGTGCTGCTCGAGGCAGGCCGCCGCGCCGCTCACCAGCTGATTCACGATCATCGGGCTATAGCGGCTCGCCACCACCGCGAAGGAATGGCCCGCGCCGTCGACCGCTCCGCGACGCTCGATCATCGCTCCTCCTCCTTCTTGAGCTTGAGCAGATGGCCCATCTTGTCCCGCTTGGTTTCGAGGTAGCGCTGGTTGTGCGGGTTCTTCTCGATCTCGAGCGGAACGCGCTCCACGACTTCAAGACCATGCGCGGTGATGCCGACGCGCTTGGTCGGATTGTTGGTCAGGAGCCGGATCTTCCGCAGGCCTAGGTCGTGCAGGATCTGCGCGCCGATGCCGTAGTCGCGCTCATCCGGCCGGAAGCCGAGCTGGACGTTCGCCTCCACCGTGTCGAGTCCCTGATCCTGAAGGTGGTACGCGCGCATCTTGTTCAAGAGGCCGATGCCGCGGCCTTCTTGGCGCATGTAGAGGAACACGCCGCGTCCCTCTTGCCGAATCAGCTCGAGCGCGCGTTCGCGCTGCGGGCCGCAATCACAGCGGAGCGAGCCGAGGGCGTCTCCGGTCAGGCACTCCGAGTGGACGCGCACCAGGACCGGCTCCGGCGTGGTGACGTCGCCCAGGACCAGCGCGACGTGATGATCCCCTTCGAGAGTGTTCTCAAACAGATGGAGACGAAACTGTCCCCACATCGTCGGCAGATCTGCCTCGACCGCACGGCGCACCAGCTTCTCGGTCTTCTTCCGGTACTCGATCAGAGACGCGATGGTGATGACGCGGAGGTTGTGCTCGGCGCCGAACTGGAGAAGCTCCGGAAGCCGCGCCATCGAACCGTCCTCGCTCATGATCTCGCAGAGGACGCCGGCGGGATAGGCGCCCGCCAGGCGAGCGAGGTCGACCGTCGCCTCGGTGTGTCCCGCGCGGCGAAGCACGCCGCCTCGACGCGCGATCAGCGGGAAGATGTGCCCCGGCCTGGCGAGGTCTTCCGGCCGCGTCTTGGGATCGAGCAACGCCTGAATGGTGGCGGCGCGATCGAAGGCGGAGATGCCGCTCGCGGTGCCGTGGATCGCATCGACCGAAACCGTGAACGGCGTGCCGAGCTTCGCCGTGTTGGTGCTCACCATCGGATGAAGGTCGAGCTGGCGGAGCCGCTCTTCTTCCATCGGCACGCAGATGAGGCCGCGACCATGCTTCGCCATGAAGTTGATCGCCTCGGGCGTCACCATCTCGGCCGACATGATGAGGTCGCCCTCGTTCTCGCGGTCCTCGTCGTCGACCACGATGACCATGCGACCGAGGCGGATGTCGTGGATCCCCTCCGCCACACCGGAGAGCGCGGGCACGCCGGGTCGCCTCGACGGCCCTTCGCCGAGATCGCCGTTCGTCTCGCCGCTCATCGTCCTCCCTTGGCGGGCGCGTCCTGCCAGTCCTGCGCGCGGAGAATGTACTTGGCCAGGATGTCGACCTCGAGGTTGACCGTCCAGCCGGCGGCGTACCGGCCGAAGAGGGTTCGCTCGAGCGTCTCCGGGATGACGTAGACCCAGAAGCGCGTCTGCTCGGCCTCGTCGGCCACGCGGCCGACCGTCATGCTCACGCCGTCGATCGCGATCGAGCCCTTCTCGACGATGAAGCGCGAGAGCTCGCGCGCCACGGTGATCTCGACCGCGTGATCGTTGCCTTGAGCGCGGATCTCGCTTACGCGCCCGACGCCGTCGACGTGGCCCTGCACCCAATGGCCGCCGAGTCGATCGCCCATGCGAAGCGGACGTTCGAGGTTGACCGCCGCGCCGGCACGGAGCAGCTCGAAGTTCGTTCGGCGAAGCGTCTCGCCGATCGCGATCACCTCGAAGCCCGTCTCCCCGAGCACGCGAACCACGGTCTGACACACGCCCGAGATCGCGATGGAGTCGCCTGGTTCGAGGCCCGCGGCGGCATGCTTCGCCGACACGCGCAGGCGAATGCCCTCGGCGATCGGCTCGATCGACTCGACCGTGCCCAGCTCCTCGACCAGTCCGGTGAACATCAGAGCGCCAACCCTTCGTCCCAGTTCTTTCGGCGAAGCTCGACCTTCCAGTCGTCGCCCAGCCGGACCTCTCGCACTCGCTCGAAGCGACGCGCCGACGAAAGGCCGATCGCCTCGTAGCCGGCGCTCCACCCGCGATCACCTCCCAAGACGAGAGGTGCGTAGTAGAGGCAAAGCTCGTCGATCAAACCCGCGCGGAGCAGAGAGGACGCCAACGTCGGTCCCGCCTCCACCAGCAATCGAAGCAGCCCTTCCTTCGCGGCGCGTCGAAGCAGCGCTCGAATCGACACGCCTCCGAGCGCGTCCGCCGGGAGCACCCAAACTTCCCAGCCGATCCGCTCACGGCGCGCGATCTCGTCCCGGTTCGCCCGCCGCGTGGTCGCCACGATCAACCGAGGCTCACGAACCCACCGCTCGGCGTTCGCTCGCCGAACGTGGTTTCCGACGCGTTCACCGGCAAGGGTGGTCCGCGTCGTCGCGAGCTGCGCTCCCTCGGATCGCGCTTCATGGAACGCCTTCCATAGCTTGCCGCGCGCACGCGTTCGAAGGGCCGAATCTAGCACAATCTTGGAAGGCTCCGGCCCGCGGACCTCTCGCACCGTCAGCATCGGATCATCCGCCTGCTCGGTCCCTGCGCCGATCACGACCGCATCGGATCGAGCGCGATCGCGATGCACATCCCGGCGCGCGTCATCTCCGGTGATCCATCGACTTTGACCTCCCGTCGTAGCGACGCGTCCATCCAGGCTCGTCGCGAGCTTGAGGCGGACGAGGGCGCGTCCCCATCGATGTCGGACGTGGAAGGCGGGGTCGAGCTCGAGCGCTTCCGAGCGACCCATCCCGATCTCGACGCGGATCCCCGCGCTCTCGAGCCGCGCGATGCTCCGTCCGCGGACTCGCGAATCAGGATCGAGGGTGGCGACGACGACCCGACTTGGCCGCGCGCGAAGGACGGCCTCGACGCAAGGCGGCGTCTTCCCTTGGTGAAAACAGGGTTCGAGGGTCAGGTAGAGGGTCGACCCTCGCGGCAAGCGGTCCGGGTAGCGAGCGAGGAGCCCGCCTTCGGCATGCGGCCCGCCGAATCGAGCGTGGTGCGAGACGCGAATCGTTCCGTCCGGCAGCAGGACCGCGGCGCCGACCGCGGGATTTGGGGAGACTTTCCCGGCACCGCGCGCGGCGGCCCTGAGCGCAGACATCATCCCGGGCTCGATCGGCGTTCTCGCGGCGCCCCCTGGGCTCAGGAGACCTCCTCGTAGCGTGCCTCGATGGCGTCGGAAGGCTCCCACGCCGGCGGTACGGCCTGCGGCTCGCCTTCGTCTCCTCGGTGAACCGTGACGGGCGGGCGCTCCAGGTTCGGGTCCCGCCTGCGGACGCGGGACAGGAAGAAGCGGAAGGGAGCCAAGAGCAAACTCAGAACGATGCTCGTGAGCATCACGCCCACCAAGGTCACGATGCCGAAAACCAAGAGCCCGAGCAGCCCGCCCCCACCCATTCTGGTGCTTCGCACGTGACGAAAACTGACTCCGGGGTTCATCGGAAATCGTCCTTTCCTACTCGTGTGACCCGCGCCGCAACCAAGACGTTGCGGATGATCTCCTTGGCGCGCGCCACATCCTCTCGATCGACGAGTACCCATCCCCAGTGCGCCGAGCTCACACCCAGGAGACCGACGTAACCCGGGATTCCCAGGCATCGACGCCAGCAGGAAATCCCGTGTCCACGTATCTCCGCCTCGAGGCTCAGCGCGGTCCACTCATCGGCGCAAGCGTGAACCGGGACCCATTCCGCAGGTCGCCGGACATCTTCCGACTCGGAGAAGAAGGCGCAACGCGGACAGGTCCCGTCCCCCGCGGCTTGAAGCGCGAGCCCACAGGAGCCGCAACGGCGCCGAACTGAACTCTCTCCCAACATGAACTTCACTCCGAGTTTCCCGGAGTCTGGCTTCCTGTGGGTTTGGTGTCAACCGATGCTAGGTGGGGCGGGAGCTTGGCCGGCGCGGAGGCTTGAACTCAGTCGTGGCGATCGAGGTCCGAGGGAAGCGGGGATGGAGGGTCGAAGGGCGTTCCCGACTACGGAGTCCAGGCGTGATCGTCCGGCTCGATCAGACACTCGATGCTGGAGACGACCCCCTCCGCGATCGTGATTTCGTAGTCGTCGTGGTCCAAGAAGGTGCTCGCCGGGCACTCGCAGAGCCGCTCGCTGCAGTAGCCGTTGTCGAAGAGATCGCCGCTGCCGATCGTCGCGTCCGCGATCCGAGCGTCGATCGCGTACAGGGTCGACTGTGCGACGAGATGCCGTTGGTTGGAGACGCAGCTCGCGCGACGGGCACGATCCGCGGCGCTCTTGACGTTGGGGACGGCGATCGTCACGAGGATCCCGATCACGACCACCACCACACAGAGCTCGATCAGGGTGAATCCCGACTCGGACGGTAACGTCCGGCCGCAGCCCTGGATCTTGGGTACGCCCCGGTGGCGCGGTCTAACCATTCCGTCCTCCTTACGCTCGCCCTGGCCCGGAGCTACCCCGGACCAAGGATTGGTGGAGGAACATCCGTGCCGAGCTGGATGACGTCGCTTAAGGGGCCTCCCCCTGCAACTTACCGACCGGACCGGCGAACCGAGGGGCGGGGCAATCGTGCATCTCGCGGCCCGCCCGGGCAAGTCGCTTACCACCTCGCGATTCGCACCACAAAAAGAGACCGGGAGCCGAAGCTCCCGGTCTCACGGGTTCGAACAAGCTCTATCCGACCGGTCTAGCCTCTCTGAGAATCTGGGCATCGCCCCTACGGGCCGCACCCGCTCTCAGACGCCTCCGCCCACTACTTCAGGCAGGTGAACTCGATCCGCCGGTTGCGCGCGCGGCCGAGGTCCGTGTCGTTCGTATCGATCGGCGAGCCTTCGCCCTTGCCGTCGACCGTGAAGCGATCGCTCGAAACGCCCTTCCGGACCAGGTAGTCGCGGATAGCCTCCGAACGCCGCATCGAGAGCTTCATGTTGGAATCGTCAGAGCCAATGTTGTCGGTGTGACCGGTGATCCGCACCTTCACTTCCGGGTGCTCCTTCATGTAGCGAGCAACCTCTTCGAGCACCGGGATCGGGTCAGCACCGCTGATCTCGGCCGTGGCGAACTTGAAGTTGATGTACGCCACGGGCGGGAGGCAGTTGTAGCCCGACGTGCCAGCCTCGTCCGGGCAGCCGTCCGCGTCCTCGAAGTTGTTGAAGGTCTCGGCCTGGTTCGGACACTTGTCGGTCCGGTCGAGGATGCCGTCGCCGTCGTTGTCCGGGTCGGGGCAGCCATCGGAATCCTGGAAGCCGTCCATGTCCTCAGCCTGGTTCGGACAGTCGTCGTTGATGTCGGCGATGCCGTCACCATCGTTGTCCGGATCCGGGCAACCGTCCGCGTCGGAGAAGCCGTCGAAGTCCTCAGGCTGATCCGGGCACTGATCCATCGAGTCAGAGATGCCGTCCCCGTCGCGGTCGCCGGAGGAACGCACCATCATCGGGTGCTCCTCCTCACCGAAGCGGAGGCTCACGCTGAAGCGGTGGTTCTCGTCCAGGAACGACTGGGGCTCGACGACGTACGCGTAGTCAAAGCGGAGGAAGTCCGCCTTGATGCCGACGCCGCCGGCGAACTTGTCGTGATTGAGGCCGATGCGGAAGGCGGTGCCGATGGTGTTGTTCATCATCAGCGCGTACTCCGCGCCGCCGTGGAATCGGTAGTCTTCCTCGTCACGCGTCTTCTCGAGATCGAAGGCGGTGGTCAGACCCGGAACCGGCGTGAGGGCGATGCCCGCGCGCAGCGTAGCCGGGATCTTGTTCACCTTTTCGACCGAGCCGAGCTTTCCGGCGACGTTCTGGACCGACAGGCCCAACCGCGCGTACTCCGTCAGCTCGAGCCCAGCGCCGAGGTCGACGCCGAAGCCGTTCTGCGAGTCGTCGGTCGCCACATCAGCTCCAACCGAAGTGCGCAGGTACTTGCCCGTGACTCCGGCAGAGAAGATGTCGAACTTCTTCGCCAGGGATACGGAGAGCGCGTTGTCGGTGTAGTTGAAGTCGCCGAGGAAATCACCGACGTCGTTACGCTGCTCGATGTCCTTCATGCCCGCGTTGATCCACTGCGCCGCGTACGCGCCCCAGTAGGAATTCCGCGCGACCGAGACATAGTTGTGACGACGGTCGACGTTCATGCCTGACGTATACATTCCGGTGATCTCCCAGCCATTCAGCCAGGTCAGACCCGCCGGATTCCAGTAAGCCGCGGACGCGTCGTCCGCCACCCCCACGAACGCACCGCCCATGCCGAGCGCGCGCGCCCCCGCTCCAGCCCGTAGGTACGGAGCGTTCCTATTGCTGGAACTGTTGCCTCCGTTGTCGTCCGCCACACACAAGGTCGTCTGGGCGGCGATCGGGAGAAGCACCATTGCCGAGACCGAGATGGCCATTGGCAGGGTGCAACTCTTCACTCCAAACATCTCCCTACCTCCTTGTTGAACCCGTTGCTGTTCTCTGTCGTGCCTGGTTAGCCGAGGGGAGGAGCCGCGTGGCTCCTCCCCCGACTTACTTACTCACGCCAGAGGACGACCTTGAGGTTGGCCTCTTCGGTCCGCTTGCCATCGGTCGCCGTTACCCGCGCAATGTAGGTTCCATTCGCGAGGTCAGTGCCGTCCGAGGCCTCGCCACCCCACTGAATCGTGTGCGCGCTGCCGTCCATTGACTGTTGGGCAGCGAGCGTGGTCACGAAGTTACCGTTCCAATCGTAGATCTTCACGGTGACGTTCGAGGTCCGACTCAGGGTAAAGGCGATGTTGGCGTTGGCCTCTGCCGGATTGAACGGGTTCGGATAGGCCATCGCGTCGGTCATGGTCAGAATCGCGGACTCGACACGCACCGTGCGCACGGTCACGCACTTGTTGCCGAGGAGGTCCTTCGCCTCGATCCGAACCTGGTACTCGCCGCGGACGAGCGGGCCCGGAATCGTACCGGTCACGCCGTTCTCGGTAATCACCAAGTCGCTGATCTCCACCTCATTGCCATTCGGATCAAGGACCGTCACCTGGATGCTCGCCGGATCGATACCCGCACCGTTCGCTCCGTCGTCGAAGGCGATCTCGATGTGGATCTCGCCGTCCGGCTCGATCGTGGCGGCGGGGCTGATCACGTTGCAACTCGGCGGCACCATGTCGACGATGAACCGCTGCTCAACGTAGCGGCTACCGCTGTTGCCCGCCCAGTCCATGACGCCCTGGTTGTAGATGTGCATCTCCTGCGAATAGCTGTCATAGGTGCAGTCGAGGCCGAAGACCATGATCTCGCGCCCATTGACAACCATCGTGTCGACGTCACAGCCGAAGCCAGGTCCGTCGTTGTTCGCTTCGATGTACTTGTCGCTGTACCAGACGATCTCGAGCACGTCGCCGTTCTTGATCGCTCCACCACCGACCACCGGCACCGGCACGCTCAGCGTGTCAGTCGCGGGGTTGTAGTCCTCCAGCTTCGGAGTGATCCACGGGGCCAGCTCGTCCGCCGTGCCCTGGTGGAGTAGAACGCGCTCCTCGATCTCGTCGATGTCGGCCTGATCGTCCTCACCGTCGACGAGCCACAGGTCGTACTTGACGCCGTAGTCGTCGTAGAAGCCGTCAGAGCCGCGGCTGTGCTTGAAGAGGATTCCGGATCCGCCGTCGTACATCTTCACCTGCAGACGCTGGTCCGCCGGATTCATGTAGCCCGCGAGGTTGATCAGACGCGGGTTCGTGACCCAGCCACCGTCGAAGGCGATGTAGGGCGAGGTCCGGTCGACGTTGAACGTCGTCGTGCCCTCGATCCACTGATCGCTGCCGTCGGAAGGCGAGTACCGGACGGTCATGGTGTGCTCACCGTCGGTCAGCCAGTCACGACGATCGGTCGAGTGGTCGTAACGGAGCTCCATCACGGTGTGCTCGGCGTTGACCCACTTGAGGAAGGCCGACGTGCTGCCGCGGCGGTAGTCCGCCTCGTAGCCGCAGTCGTCATCCAGCGTGTCAGCGTCGGCACCGTCGGTGCAGTCCAGATCCTCTTCCTCGTCCGCCGTCAGGTACCAGGTGGCCCAGAACTCGCCGTCGATCAAGACTTCGACCGACTGCGGATCGATGGCCTGCGCACCGGTGTCCTTCAGGTAGGCGACGACTTCCGGCGTAGCGTCGGTCCAGACGTCGTTCACGTACGGGCTGGTCGGCCAGAAGCTGGCGAAGGTCACCGGTCCGTTGCCGGTCTCCGCGAACACCTGGAAGATGTTGCCCGACGAGAGAAC
>CAZZAH010000005.1:23704-28881 GCA_964652115.1 uncultured bacterium
TCCACGTTCGCCATCTTCACCGTCACGATGACCGAAGGCTCATCGTCACCCGGACGGGTCGGAGCGGCGACCTGCAACGACACGTTCTCGACCACTTCCGCGCCACCCTGCTGATCGGCCGAACGATCGGCCTCCAGCGTCCAGGAACCGTCCGCGAGGCGAACCACGTGGGCCGCGAGAACCGGGACGACATCCTCAGGACTGTCGCCGTAACGGTTCCCCGCGTCATCACGGGCGAGCGCACGCAGCCAGAGCGGCTGGCCATCCGCGAAGCTGTTCAGAACGATCGTGGTCGACCAGAGGACCTGGGTCGTCTCGTCACCCGACTGGTCATCAACGTCCGGCAGACCAATGTTCACCCACTCGCCGGTCGGGACGTTCTCGCCCGCCTCGCGGATGTTGTACTGGAACTGGACGTCAAGGATGTTCGGGTCGCTCTCGGCCATCGCGTAAAGCGTGGTCAAGCTCGGCGGGTTATCGCCGTGCGGCTGGAGATCGCTATCCCAGCACGAGACCCACGCGATCGGCGGTTCCTGATCGGTCACACGAACGTTGGCCGGAGCGGACCAGGTGAAGGTAGACGGGCTCGGGTTGTTGCACTCGTCACGCACGCCCACCCGGACGAAGTACTGGCCTTCGGCCAAGCCGGTGGTGTTCCAAGCGACCGAGTCGCTGACCGCGGACGGGTCGCCATGGTCCGGCGGATCGAGGAGAAGCGTACCGAGGTCACGCCAGGTCTCGCCGTCGTTCGCATCGCCGTCCTGGCCGATGTCGTACGCCGCCTGGAAGGTCATGACCGAAATACCCGTCTCGTACTCCGCGGGGATGCAGGGCTCGTCGTCCGTCGCCGTTCCGTAGAGCTCCACACGCACGCCGGCAGTGATGTCGGTCCACTGCGAGCCGTCGTACGGATCCTGCGTCACGTCCTGGCCTTCCCAGCTGATGTTCGAGATCTGGACCTTGTTCGGCGCCGTGATGTCCACGACGTTCTTCCAGGTCCAGAGAGTGTCCTCGTTACCCGCCACGTCACGGATGCGGACGCGCAGGTCCCACAGCGTCGACGCGGTGTTGCAGTCGGTGAAGCTTCCCTCGCCTTGCTGCAGGTTGTACAGGTCGAGGACGTTGCCGTAGGTGTTGTTGACGTCGTCGTAGGTCTCGTCACCCGAGGAGGTCAGGTCGTACCAGACGGTCGAGTCCTGGTCGCTGCCCTTGACCTCCCAGATGACGTCATCGACGTCGTCGTGCTCGTTGTTCGAGCCGCGCTGAACCTGGACGATCAAGTCGAGCAGGTTGCTCTCGCCGACAATCTGACCGTCGCACCAATTGCCCTGGGTCGGATGAACCAGCGCCATCGGCGGAGCGTCGAAGTCGACGTAGACCTGAACGATGTCCGGGTTCTGGCAGACGTTGCCGACGTTGTCGACGCCGACCGCCGCGACCTCGTACCAGGTGTTGTGATCCAGCGTGCGGAGATCCCACTCGCTGATGGTCCAAGTCACCTGGTCCTCGGACGTGAGGGCCGCGTCGATCAGGTTCCACGTCGTGTCGCCCAGCTTCCGGTACACGAACTCGACATGGTCGAGGTCGCGGTCGCCGGTCAGGAGCTTCGCGGTGATGTACTCGATGTCCTGAGCATGAACCTTGGTCGGGTTCAGGATCGGGTCGGTGTCACCATGCTTCCGCGCCAACGTAGTGATCTCGAGGCACGGGGCGATGGTGTCAATGATGTTGAGCGTGATGTGGCGCGTGCCGACGCCCGGGACCGCGTTGTCGTCGAAGGTATCGATCTCGTCGACTTCATTGCAGTTCGGGTCGCTGGCGCTGGCCACGAAGTCGTAGCTCTCGCCCACCGCGAGCGGCGGGTTGTTGACTTCGTCGGTCGGGTCGGTCAGCTGACCGAGGAGGACGTCGAACGAGTACGGCCGGGTCGGATCCGGATTACCGTCTTCGTCGCTGTAGCCCGTCTCCGGCGGCACCATCTTCCACGAATCCTCCATGTTGAGGTCGCGGCTGCGCTTGTACCAGAAGGTGACGGTGTCGTCCTCGTCGTTGACCTCGGTGTTGCTGCCCGGCGCCAACGTCCGCGCGAAGAGCGTGAACATGTTGTTGCGCTGAGCAGTGACCGTCTTCTCGACCGCAGGCGTGTGAGCGTCGGCGTCCATCTGGGTACCAGGCTCGGTGTTGTCCACCACGATGATCGCGGCGGTCAGGTCGAGGGTCGACTGATCCTCGACGTTGCCTTCCTGGTCAACGCCCCAGGCTCCGAGACGGTAGCGGCCATCCGGGTAGAGCCGGTTGCCGTTGATGTCCTCGGCCAAGGTGTTCCAGACGAGATGCCAGTAGTAGAGCGGGAAGAACGGTGAGTACTCGTCCTTACCCAGGGTGTAGGTCTCGACGACGTTGCCGCCGTCATCCAAACGCTGCGCGATGAAGGTCACGAAGGCGATGCCGGCATCGATGCCGTCGTCATCCGCCTGCGTGCGCGCCACGATCGTCACGTCACGGGCGACTCGCGCCTCGTTCCGAACGTTCGCGTCGCTCAGGAAGCCCTCAGTCACTGAGCGCGGATAGAGGTCGCACTCAGCGCCGGAGGCATCACCCGACTCTTCGCAGTTCTCGACGATGCCAGGGTAGTCACCCTCACTGATGAGGATGTCGGTACCGGCGGTGTACTCGCCGTCGTGGTCGACGTCGACGTACACGTCGTCGTTGTCCGGGTTGTTGCTCGGTCCATCGCCGCGCGGTGAGTCGCACGCGAAGTCGTCCTGCGCGACGGTTTCACCCGCGAGCATGACGATCTTGGTCCGATCCGGAGCAGCGTTGTCCTCGACCGTGAGGGTGAACTCGTTCGGATGCGCGATGCCGAACGGCTCAACCGTGTTGCCCGCGGAATCCCACGGCTTCACGCTGAACTCGTAGTCGGTGTCGTGCACCACGAAGGTCGGGGCCACCCAGTCAAACTCAGCGATCCAGGTCGCGTTGTCGGTGTCGACGTTCTGGCCTTCCAGCTCGGTGTCGGCGCCGTAGAGCAGCCAGTCGCCGCCGTCCGTGACGTTGCGGTACCAGAGCTGCGCCTGGGTCACATCGGTGAAGTCCAGGTCCTGCAGCGCGATCTCGAAGTGCGTCGTGGAGCCAACCTCGACCTGGTTCGTCGGCGAATCGTCGTTCCAGTCGAAGAGGGTGGGCTCGGTCGCGTCGACCGTCGCTGCCGCGTACTCGGTCTGCAGAGCGTTGCTGTTCCCCGCCTCGTCAGTCGCGAGACCGCGGAACACCATCGGACCCTGCTCGAGCACCTGGTCAGCGAAGTTCTCGACGTGCAGGCGCCAGACCTGGTAGGTCACGCCGCCCACGACGTAGTTCAGGTTCGGTTCGTAGTCGAAAGCAGCACCCGCGTCGTCGAAGAGCGTGCCCGCGTCGCGCCACAGACCGATCGGGTCCGAGGCGAAGCGCCACTGGAGCACGATGCTCTCAACGTCGGTCGAGGTCGTCGCCACCTGGAACAAGACGTCCTCGGTGTCGACGTCCGGCACGATCACGAGGCTCGACTGATTCGCCACGCCGTCATCCGTGTAGGAGGCGGTGGTGGTGAAGCCGTCGAACAGCGATCCGTCGACGTCGTAGACGACCGTCGGGCCGGTGCGGTCGATGCGCACGTGAACGCGCGCCGCCGCAGCGTGGTCGCTCTCATTGCCGTCCTCGTCCACCGTGGTGGCGAAGAGCGTGTAGTCACCCTCGGGCAGAGCCTCAGCGTCCCAGTTCAGCGAGAAGACGCCGTCCTCGAACACGTGATCATTGAGGTCCGAACCGAGGTAGGTCTCGGTGCCGCCCTGCTCCATGTACACGTTCACGCGAACGAGCTGGTAGAAGTTCGGACCGACCGTTCCTTCGATCAGGACGGCGTCACGCGCCTGAACCGCAACCGTCTCCACCGGGTCGATAACCTCGTTGTCGACTTCGGTGATGTACGCGCGCGGCGTCGTGTCGTCGTTCAGAAGGAAGAGGACGTAAGGCGGATTGTGTCCGTCGGCGTCCGTGTCGTCGTTGCCGGCACAGTCCGTGGTGAGCATGCGGCCGCGAACGTACTCATCCACCTGCCAGACCAGCTCGTCGCCGATGTAGCCGCGGGTGAAGGCGTAGTCGTTCGGGGTCCAGGCCAACCGGTACTCGGTGCCGTTGTTCGGATCGTTGAGCTGCGGTAGATCGCCGTTGTCCTGCGGAGTCGGATCGAGGTCGAGCCAGAACTGGGCCGGGACCTCATCGTCCTCTCCATCAGGCGCGCTGACGAACACACCGTCGACGCCAGGCCAAAGCTGCGTGTCGCCGTCGTCGAAGAGGTCGTTGCTGTTCGCGTCAGACCAGAGCTCGTCGATGCCGTTGTCGTAGTAGCCGTCGTGGCCGCCGTCGTTATCGACGTAGAAGATGCCGCCGTCCTCAGCGCCGAGGCGCACCTGGAAGCGGACATGGTCGATGTCGTCGGTTCCGAGAGTCGGAATCCAGTCACCCTCGGGGGTGCCTGCCATCGTGATCGACTGGTCGTAGGCGAAGATCTGACCGTTGAGCGGGCTGCTCAGGGCCGCAGTCGGCTCCGCCGCGTCGACCAGGATCGACCAGACGACCGGAGGCGCCTGACGGTCCGAGTAGCTCGAGTTGTTGCCGTCGTCGAAGGCAATGGCGCGAATCTGAACGGTGTAGATCCGCTCATCTTCCTCGTCCCACTGTCCGTCGCCGTCGTTGTCGTACCCGTCGTGCTCGCCGCTGACCGGGGTCCACTCGACCGCGAAGCCACCGTCGTCAGCCGGGCCGGCCGACCCGATGTTCAACCAGGCCTGGCCACCGTTGGGCGAGTACTGGAACAGCACGTTCCGGACCGCGAGGATGTTCAGATCCGTGAACGGATCGTCATTCACCTCGGCGATCAGGTGGTACGTGTCCTGCGGGCTCACGCGATCACAGGCGAGCGGGCGACCGTCGATATCAAGTCCGACGATGCCGTCCACCTGCGGGTCGGTGTTGTCATAGATGAACTGGACCTGACCCTGGTGGTGCGTCGGGTCACCCGGCATACCACTGTTCAGGTTGTGGCCCGAGTTGCCACTGTTGTCCCAGGCCGTCGCCACCGCCTCGTGAACCGCGTTGTTCGTGAGGTCGGTCGCGTCGTCGAGGTGCGTGTACCAGAA
>CAZZAH010000006.1:0-16341 GCA_964652115.1 uncultured bacterium
CGCACGGCGGATGAAGCGATCGATCGGATGCCCGAGATCCTCCGCTTTCTGCGGCAAGGCTCGGGAGAAGGGACGCCGTTCGCGGAGACGGTGCGCTGGTTGCGCGACCTCTCGACCGGCGCGGGTAAGACAGGGGCAGCTTGAGGAACGAGGAGGGTTGGATGAAGAGGTTCCGCTTCCCACTCGATGGAGTGTCGAAGGTCCGCGAGAACGAGGTCAAGTCGCGCGAAGGGACGCTGGCACGCGCGCAGCGCGGTCTGCAGGAAGCGGGCGAAGCCCAGCGGCGCTTGGTCGACGCGATGCGCTCGAGCCTCAAGCATCGGCCGCCCGGCACCGTGGTCGACGTGACCGACTTGATCGAGCTCGAGCGCGAGCGCGCGCGGATCCGCGGGGCACTGCTGCAGCAGGACGAGAAGCTGCGCGGCTGGCTTCGCCAGGTCGAGTCGGAGAGGGACAACCTGCTCGAGGCGCGGCGGAAGTCGGAAGCGCTAGAGAAGCTGCTCGAGAGTCGATAACTCGAGTTCCAGAATCAGCTCCTGCGTGAAGAACAGGGGCAGACCGATGAAGTGGCCGGTCGGATGAGGGCGCCGCGTTCGGCGGCCTAGCTCCGATCGCGGACCCGAAAGGATGAGTGCGATGGAAGGTAGGAGAGTGCGAAGGGGCCAAGAAGGTATGGGGACGATCCCTGCCTTCTTCCTCATCTCGATCTCGGCCTTTGTCGTCTTCCTGGTCGCGGCGATGTTCGTGACCGGGGTGGCGCAGCGCTACCTCATCCCGATCTTGAAGCAGAAGGCGGTCGGTCTCGCGGAGAAGGTGGAGCGACGCGGGCCCGCTCCGCCGGTAGCCGGTGACTCCGCGGTCGTCGCGCCGCCCGACTCGCTCCGCGGTCTCCTCACGCAGATCGATACGGAGCGCGCGCGCCTGGAGGAGGAGAAGCTCGAGCTCCGAGCGCTGCGCGGCAGCATCGACAGCGTGGTGGTCGAGTTCCGCAATCGACAGAACGCCGAGGCGGCGCGGCAGGCGGTGCTCTTCGCGAAGATGCTGCCCGAGGACGCCGCGCAGATCATGCAAGCGCTCGATGACCCTGCGCTCAACGCGGTGCTGGCGCGCATGACGCCCAAGGCCGCGAGCCGCGTGATGTCGAAGCTCGATCCGGCGCGCCTGGCTCGCCTCGCGATGGAAGGGATCGGCACGCAGGCCTTGGCCGATCTGAACGTCCCGCCCGGCGCGGCCGCGCCCGCGAGCTCGGCCCCACCGGCGGACGGCGGAGGGAGCCAATGAGCGAGATCCCGAGCACTGGGCTTTGGTCGCGCGTGAGCCAGCTCAAGTCGGAGCCCGACACGGCGCTCGCCTCGCCCGAGCGAGAGGACGCGCGGCGATCGACCGACAACTCGATCGACAGCGTGCCCTTCGCGAGCATGCTCTCGTCGCTGACTCTGCCGCGCCCGATCGATCCGACACCGGAGTCGACACAGGGCTCGGCCGAAGCCTCGCAGGAAGGCGAGCCGATCGAGCGCGCGAGTGAGGTCTTGGCGCCCACGTCCGCCGGCTCGCCGGTCGCGACCGAAAGCGCTGCCGCGCGGACCGGCGCGGGAGGGCGCTTCGTTCTTCAGGTCATGAACGCGATCGCGGGGGCGAGCGTGACGCGCGGCGACGATGCCGCCGCCATTCCGACTCCGGTCGCGGCGATCCGCACGTCACCGGCGGGCGCGGAGGCCGCAGGCGCGCCGTCCACCGGAGCGCAGGTTCCGGCGAGCGTCCCGACGGTCGAGAGGAGCTCGGTTCCCCTCAGTGTGCCGATCCCGAGCGCGGCCGAAACGCTTCCCTTCATCACGACTGCGCGGGGCGCCGGCGTGGTGACACACGACGGCCCCGTTTCGACTGCCGCCACTGCTCCCGCCTCGAACGGAACGCTCGGTTCTGAAAGCGTGCCCGACCCTGGCAAGGTGACCAAGCTCGACGGCCTCGCCAAGATCGCCGACACCGACGCGCGAGTTGTCTCCGCGCGCGTCACCGCCGCGCCCACGAGCAGCGCGCCGATCGCCGTCGCCGCGCGGCTGTTGCCCGACTCGGGCGCGGACTTGATGCTCGTGCCGAGCTCGAGCCCAGGTGTCGACGCGCCGCGCGGATCGACCCTGCTCGCCGATCCGACGCGCACTCCCTATCGGAACGGATCGAGCCCGATCCCTGACGGACTCGAGCTCGAGGATCCGTCGGCCCCTCAGGTGATCCTTCTCCCCTCGCCGCGCGAGTCGATGTCGACCGCGGCAGCCACGCTCGACGACAACCTGTCGAATCCGGCGCGCGCGATCACGCGAGGGCCTGCGAGCGCGCCTTCCCATGCCGGAGAGGTGATCCGCGACCGAGCCGATTCCATCGGCGACCACAATCTCTTCGCCTTCGCCGAAGCGGAGGCACGCGGGGAGACGCTGAGCCTCTCGAATGCCTTGGCCACGGCGACGAAGCCCGCGCGTTCCGCGCCCGAAACGGTGGCCGTCATCCGCGTTCCCGCGAACGTGGCGGCTCTCGCTACGCCGATCGACGTCGAGGGCTTGGGTCCGATCGCGCCGTCGGAAAACGAGCTCGCGCCGAAGCCCCAGGCGACCACGGCGGCAAGCGCACCACTCGAGGGTGCGGCGGCGAGCGGTGGACCGGCGAACAGTGAATCGGGGAGTGCGGTGCGAGCGAGCGAGTCCCGCGCGCCCGCGGCCCACGTCGCGCCGGCGCCGGAGTTGATCGTCGATCCGATCGGGCCGACCCCCACGCGGTCGAGCGTGCGAATGCCGATTGCCGCAGGCTCGAACCCCAGCGTCGCCACGCAGAGCCCGACCGTCGCTCCGGTCGCCGAGCGCCGTCACGACATCGCGCCGAACCAAGCGGCAGCCGACGCTCGTCCGCAGATCGACGGAGTGAGCGGAGCCGCGAGCCCGCAGCCCGCAGTCGATGAAGAGGCCGTCGAAGGGAACGGAGTCGGTGCGAACGCCGGGAATACGCGCCTCGCGTTCACGCGCGAGGCACCGCGCCCGTCGAGTGTAGGGACTACTCCTGCCACCTCGAACGCAGGCCCGCGTGAGGTCACCGGCGCCGCGATCCCGGGGCGCGCTACAGCGCGCGTCACGGCGACGCGTGAGGACGTTCAGGCGAGCGCGAGCGAGGGCGCGACGCAGGCGTCCGCGGAGCCCACGAGCGGAATCGTCGGCGCGAATAGCGTCGGCGCGAATGCGGCCTCGACACACTCGCCGATCGCCTCGCCGAAGGACGCGCGGATCCAGAGCTCGCCTATCCCGATGTCGAGCGCTGAGCCCCCCGATGCGTTGCCGAGCACGAACGCACCGGATCGACCCCTGCCCGAGCCCGCGCCGCGCAGCGCGATCGGCGATTCGGCAGAGGAGGCAGCCGGCAGTACTTCAATTGCACGCGGCGCCGCATCGTCCACGGCGCGGGAAGAGCTGAGCACGGCGACGAGCACGCCCGCATCGTTCGACGACACGACGACCTCTCCACCCACGGCACCGGCCGCGAATCCAGAGCAAGCGCCCAAGCTCGGTTCCAAAGCAGTGGTGGAGGTCGCCCGCGCCCTGCCCGACCAGGCGAGCGCGAGCGAAACGGTGTCGGCGCCCGCGCACGATGCTCCCGACGCGAGTGAGGGAAACAAAGTCCAGGGCGCCGCGCTCCCGAAGCATGGTCAGCAATCGCTCGATGCCAAGGCGGAGTCGACGCGCTTCGACTCCCCCCGGGCGCGGTCAGGCGACGAGGCGCCGCCGAGCGGCGCGACGGACACGCGGGACGGTGGAGAAGGTCCTCGCCTCGCAACGACCAGGGATCGCCGCGGCACTCCATCCGTCGCGGTGCGGACGGATGGTGGCGAAAGCAGCGCAGAGCCGGCGCGCGGCCCAGCGCGACCGAGCTCAGTGCGCGAGTCGAAGGCGGGCGAGCCTGAGAGCGCCCCGAGCGCACGCGAAGCCAAGGCCTCAGTGACCGCGGACACAGCGGTCTCGACGAAGGTCGGCGCCACCGAGCCCAAGGTCATCCGCGACGAAACGATCGTCGCGCATGCTCCCACCTCGAAAGGGCCCAACGAAGGGCCGCAAGCGGCGACCGCGGAGCCGGCGGAAACCGAGGCCGCCGCTCCGCCGACGACCCGCGCTCGAACCACCTCCACTCGAGATGGCCGGAGCGCGACTGAGGCCTTGCCCATCGCGCGGGCGCAATCCGGCGGCGTCGAGCCTCCGGCCGCAAAGCAGGAGCAAGCGCCCTCGTTGAAGGAAGGCGCGCCGAGACCATCGACGCTTCCGTCTGCCGGTGTCTCCACGGTTCACGACGACAGCAAACCGGCGAATCGCGAATCACGCCCGAGTGAGCCGAGGCCCGCTTCACTCGCCGCCGACGCGACGACGGCGACCGCGCGCGCGCCAGAGCACAACGTTCGCGCGGAGCGCCCCACGGTGGGGAAGGAAGAGCAGCCGTCCATCCTCGCGGCGGACGCGGGGACCGCGCGCCCGCGTGTCGCCGGAGGAACGAAGGCCGCCGCTGCAAGCAGCGCGGGATTGACCCCGAGCACTCCCGAGGCCTCGCCGAACGCCCCGAAGGTCACGATGGACGCGAGCGCAGCGACAACCGCCGCGGCGAACGCGACTCGCGAGTCGATCGAGCCCGCGAAGTCGAAGGTCAGCGCGATCGAATCGCCCGAGGCGTCCCCCTCGCGAGCGTCGAATCCCACAGGAAACGTCGTATCGCTTCCGCCGACCGAGAGCGCCGCCCCCGTGATTCCGGCCGGCGTCCCCGATCGCGCGACGGCGACGCCGACCAGCACGCTGGTCGAGCTCCCCGCGCAGCTGCCGCAGGTCGTTCGCCTGGCACTCAACGAGGCGAAGGGTGAGGCGCGCATCCAGCTCATGCCGCCCGATCTCGGCGCGATCCAGATTCGCCTGCGGATGACCGGGCGCACGGTCCACGCCTCGATGACGGTGGAGCGCGAGGAGGTCCGCGCGCTCGTCTCCGGACTGCACGACGATCTTCGCCGTCGATTGGACGGCGCGGGCTTCAAGCTCGAGTCGCTCGAGGTCACGACCACGCGCGCGGGCATGCCGGCCGATCCGGCGATCGTGAACGCGCCGGCCGCCACCTCGTCGAGCATGCCGGCGAGCAGCGGCGACGCGCGCTCCGATGCGCATGGGGACGCGCGCGGGCAGTCACGAGGCGATCAAGGCCGCGACTCGCGCGAGCCGTCGCGACCGGAAGCACCCTTGCCGAAGGAACAGAGGAACCGCGCGGGCCAGAGCGCTCGCGGCGTCGATGTCCGGGTCTGAAGACGCGCCATGCGGAAGGCGCGCAGGAGAGAAAGGAGCGAAGGATGGCGGTGAACTCGACGACCTCGTCCACCTCGACCAGTGGACTGACCGACGCCTTGGGCACGGGAGGCGGAACGCTCGGCAAGGCGGAGTTCCTTCAGCTGCTGATCGAGCAGCTCAAGCACCAGGATCCGCTCTCGCCGGCCGACAACCAGCAGTTTCTGGCGCAGCTCGCGCAGTTCACCTCGCTCGAGCAGCTCCAGTCACTCAATCAGAAGTACGACCAGTCGATGCTGCTCTCGCAGTCGCTCAACAACTCGGCCGCGGCGCAGCTCATCGGCAAGACGGTGCGCGCGAACGGCGATCAAGTGCAGTACGAGGCGGGCGCCACGCCTGAGCTCGGCTACTACCTCCCGGCCGAGGCCGCGACGGTGCAGCTTCAGATCTACGACGACACCGGCCTGGTGGTGCGGACGATCGACAGCACCGACGGCACGGTGGGCGCGCATCGCTTGACCTGGGACGGCACCGACGACAACGGCAACGCGGTCGATCCGGGCGACTACCACATCGGCGTGACCGCGAAGGATTCCAACGGCGCTTCGGTCGAGGCGCTCACCGTCGTGACCGGCACGGTCGACGGCGTGACCTTCAAGAACGGGAGCGCGCTCCTTTTGGTCAACGGCCAGGAGCTGCCGCTTTCGTCCTTGCTCGATGTCTATGCGAACTGATGAACGAACGCGAAACGGAAGGAGGTAACAGCCGATGACCAATTCGATCGGTGGTCCCAAGGGACTGCCGAACACGATCGGTGGCCTGGGACCGGCATCGCCGAGCCCTGGACTCGCGCCCTCGGCCGCGCGGGGAGCGACGCCGATCGGGGAAAGCTTCGAGTCCGAGCTCAGCCAAGCGCTGGCCGAGCCCAAGGCGGTGCGCTTCTCGCGTCACGCGGAGGAGCGGATTCGCACGCGAGGCATCGCGCTCTCGCCGACCGACGTCACTCGCCTCGGACAGGCGATGGACGAAGCGGCGTCGCGCGGAGCGAAGGACTCGTTGGTTCTGTCCGGATCCCTCGCCTACGTGGTCAACGTGCCTTCGAGGACGGTGGTGACCGCTCTCTACGGCAACGAAGCGCGTGGGCACGTCTTCACCAACATCGACAGCGCCGTCGTGATCTAAGCCCGAGGAGGGCGAGGAAAGCGGCCGGACCTCTTGAAGGAGGCCCAACGGATCGCGAAACGACTGACGCGATCCGCCGGCGGCGCAGGAGGAATTCGAAAATGATGCGAGCACTCTTTTCCGGGGTCACGGGTCTCGACACCAACGTGCTTCGGATGGACGTGGTCGGTAACAACGTGGCGAACGTGAACACGATCGGATTCAAGCGGTCGCGCGTCACCTTCGAGGAGTCGGTGAGCCAGTTGCTGGAAGGCGCGACCGGCCCGGCCGATCGACTCGGTGGATCGAACCCGACTCAGGTCGGAACCGGAACGCGCGTCGGCTCGGTCGACCGCATCTTCAGCCAGGGGAACCTGGAGCAGACCGGGGTCGACACCGACCTCGCGCTGCAGGGGCGCGCCTTCTTCATCCTCTCCGACACCGTGCAGAGCTACTACACGCGGGTCGGCTCCTTCCAGCTGGACGGGGTCGGACGCTTGGTCGATCCGGTCAACCACTTCGTCGTGCAAGGCTTCGCCTATGACCGCGTGAACAAGAGCTTCGCCGGCGGCTTGGGCGCGATTCAGGTGCCGGTGGGTCAGGCCGAGCCGGCCAACGCCACCAAGCAGATCGCGTATCACGGCAACTTGAACGCCGACTCGGAGCCGGCGGGCACGCATGCGGAGTCGAGCGTCTTCTACGCCGGTACGGGCGACATCGCCAACGGCGACTCCGTCCTGGCCGACCTCAGGGCCGACTCGGCCGGCATCGTCGATCTCCTGGCCGACACGGACAAGATTAACTACAGCGCGACGGTCGGGGGCACGCAGGTGACCGGCGTCTTCAACGTCACCGCGACGTCGAAGGTGTCCGATCTGCTGTCGGCGGTCGAGGCAACGCTCAACGGTGTCGACGGCGTCGAAGGCGTGACCCTGACCATGGACGCGGACGGACGCGTCCAGCTCGCGACCCCCGATAGGCAGGGGACCGAAGCCGAGGTGACCGGGCTGATCCTGCAAGCGCAGGACACGACCGGCCTCCCGCGCGATGACTTCAACAGCCTCGCCGGTATGACCACGACGCAGGCGGCGAAGGACCCCGGCACATTCTCCGAGGAGACGACGGTCTACGACTCGCTCGGGTTCAGTCACGTGGTGAAGCTCGACTTCACCCGCGTGCTGGGCGCGAACCAGTTCACCTGGACCGCTCAGGTCGATGACGGCGCGACGCCGATCCTGGTCGGCAACAGCGGCCGCGTCACCTTCAACAACGACGGCTCACTCTCCGGCTTCTTCTTCGATCCGGTGGGCGACGTGCTGCCGACCAAGCTCTCGATCAGTCCGGCATCGGGCGCGAAGGCGCCGCTCGAGATCTCGCTCGAGCCCGGTTCGATCGGCGGCTTCGACGGAATCACGATGCTGAAGGCGGGCGCGACCCTGGAAGCGAGCCAGGACGGCTTCACTCAGGGAACGATGGTCGACTTCCGGATCGATCGTGAAGGCACGGTCTCCGCTCGTTTCTCCAACGGCATCTCGCGTCCGGTCGGAAAGCTGGCCTTGGCCGAGTTCGTCAACCCGGTCGGTCTGCTCAACACCGGCGGCAGCAACTACCAAGCAACGGTGAACTCGGGTGAGGCGCTGGTCGGAACGGCGGGCGCTTCGATCACGGCCGACATCGTGTCGGGCTCGATCGAGCAGTCGAACGTCGACCTCGCGCGCGAGTTCTCGAACATGATCCTCGCCCAGCGCGGCTTCCAGGCGAGCGCGCGGGTCATCACCACGAGCGACGAGGTCCTCTCGGAGCTCTTGAACATCAAGCGGTAGGCGAGTAACGCGCCCGGGGGGCCGCGCGGTCCCCCGGGCCTTCGCAAGGAGAGGATCATGTCAGGCAAGAGCAACGCGGCGGAAAAGAAGGAAGAGGGGAAGGAGGAAGCTCCGCCTCCGAAGAAGGGGCTCCCTCCGATGATGGTGAAGATCGCCATCCTGGGCGGCGTCCTGGTGGTGCTGCTCGGCGCGGCGGTCGCGGTGGTCACGCTCGTCATCGCGCCCAAGCTGCGCGCGCAAGCGCCGGCGGCGGAGACGACGGGCGAAGCGGGTGAGGCGGCAGCGGAGAAGGGCGAGCACAAGGGGGGCAAGCACGAGCACGGCGAGATCATCGAGCTCGGCGACGTGGTGGTGAATCCGGCCGGAACGGGCGGTCGCCGCTACCTCAAGGCTTCGGTCTCGCTCGAGGTGAAGGACGCGAAGGTGGCGAAGTCGGTCGAGCATCGCGCGGCGGTGATCAAGGACTTGCTCGTGCGGACCCTGTCCGCGCGCTCCTTGGAGGAGCTGACCGACCCGACCTCGAAGGAAGAGTTGCGGGAGCAGTTGGTGGACGAGGTGGGTGCGCTCTTCGATGAAGGCGCGATCTTGAACCTCTACTTCACCGAGTACGTGGTGCAGTAGGTCGAGCGAAGAGGAAGGCGAGGAGCGAAGCGTGGCGAACATCCTTTCCCAGGATGAGGTGGATGCCCTACTCGGCGGGCTTCCGAACGATGAGGCCGATTCCGACTTCGGTGAACCGACGCGGGGGAGCTCGGCCTCCAAGGTGGCGGCCTACGACTTCCGTCGGCCGAACCGCGTCTCGAAGGAGCAGCTTCGCTTCCTGCAGACGATCCACGACATCTTCGCGCGCGAATATGCGTCATCGCTTTCGGGCTACCTGCGCTCGATGGTCGACATCGAGATCATCTCCGTCGACCAGCTGACCTACGGCGAGTACGTGCTGTCGCTCCCGGGCACGACCAGCCTCTACATCTTCGGCCTGCCGCCGCTCGAAGGGCAGGGAGTGATCGAGGTCAACCCGGCTTTGATTCTCTCGATGATCGATCGCCTCTTCGGCGGCACCGGCGCGCAATCGGACTACTCGCGTGACCTGACCAACATCGAGGCCGCGGTCATGGGAAAGCTGATCCAACGCGCGCTCGGCGCCATCGCGACCGCGTGGGAGCACATCGCCGAGGTCAAGCCGCAGCTCGACAACACGGAGAAGAATCCGCAGATGCTGCAGCTCCTGCCCAACAGCGAGACGGTGATCCTGATCAGCTGCGAGCTTCGGCTGGGGAAGACCAACGGCGTGATCTCGCTCTGCTACCCCTTCCTGACGATGGAGACGATCCTCCCTTCGATCGCGGGACGGAGCGCGTTTCTCGCCCGCGGGCGGCGCACGGTGCCGGAAGGACCCGGCTGGATCTCGCGCCGCATCTCCGACTCGAGCCTGATGCTGAGCGCGGAGCTCGGGCGCACCGAGGTCACGATCGGCGAGTTCGTGAAGCTCAGGCGCGGCGACGTCATTCGCCTTCCGCGCCGGGTCGATGATCCGATCGACGTTTTGGTCGGCGGCCTGAAGAAGGCTTACGGCCGGCCCGGACTGCACGGGGCTCACCGCGCGGTAAAGGTGGAGACCCTGGTTTCCGGGCACGAGGACAATCAGGAAGGAGTGCTGCATGTGGCCTGACGACGTCGATGCCGGCGGCGACGAGGCGCCCGAGGGGAGTGGAGCGGGCACGGGCGGAAATGCGCCGGGCAGTGACGAAGACCTCGACGCGATGGCGAACGAGCTACTCGGCGGCCAGGGCAACCTCGAAGGTTCCGCCGCGCCCGATCTGAGCGGAATGGACGACGAGGATGACCCGGTCGCCGCGGAGTGGGCCGCGATGCTGGCGGAGCAGCAGTCGAAGGCGAGCGCGCCCTCGGTCCAACCGGTTCAGTTCTCACAGATGCCGATGCCCGAAGCGTCGAAGACGAGCGGCAGCATCGACCTCTTGATGGACGTCAAGCTGCCGATCGCGGTTGAGCTCGGCCGTTCGGAGATGGAGATCAAGGAGATCATGGAGTTCGCGCCCGGCACCGTGATCGAGCTGAACAAGATGGCGGGCGATCTGGTCGACATCCTCGTGAACGGACGCTTGGTGGCGCAGGGCGAGGTGGTGGTGGTGGACGAGCACTTCGGTGTTCGCGTGACTCACCTGCTCTCGCCGCGCGACCGCGTGAAGAGCCTGGCATGAACCCGAGCGATCTGACACCCGCGGCCGGCGGCGCCTCGCATGCGGTGCTTCAGCTCGGCTTAGCACTCGTGGCGGTGCTCGCGCTCATCTTCCTCTTGCAGCGCGTGGCGCGTCGCTACGGCGCGGGCTTCGCGGGCGGAGGCGATGAACGGATCGAGATCCTGACCCAGCGCGCGATCGGCCCGCGCGCGTCGCTCGCGGTCGTTCGCGTGATGGGGCGGACTCTCCTGGTCGGGATCTCGCCTCAAGGCATCTCTCCGGTCAGCGACCTCGGATCGGCAACGATGCCGGAGCTGAAGGAGTCTTCTCGAGCGCGGAAGAAGAGCAGCGCGGCCAAGAGCATGATCGCCGTCGCACGCCCAGAGGCGCCGGTCGCGCCCCGTCCAAGCTTCCTTGAAGCGCTTCGGCTGAGCTTCGCCCGCACCTTCAAAGGCGAGCGCAATGTCTCCGCCCCAAGCACGCCCAAGCCCGCGGCCACGCTCGCGGCGGTCGCGTCGCTGCCCGAGCCTCCGGTCAAGGCAATGCGCGCTCCGGCGTCGATCGCACAACCGCCGCTCGCGCCCTTCGAGGACGAGCTCGAGGCGCGGATCCAGTCGCTCAAGGAGCGCTACCCGGCACTCTGGGAAGTCGAGTCGGCCGGGAGCGTGCACTAATGCTTCGTCGCGCCGCTCGCGTCGCGCTCTGGACGATCGCCTTCGTGGTGGGCTTCGTGCTGCTTGGTGCCGTGTCCTCCGCCTGCGCGCAGACCGCGCCGGGCCTCCGCATCTCGCTCGACGGCGGCGGCGGTTCGAAGCAGGTCGCGACCAGCCTTCAGATTCTTCTGCTCATCACCGTTCTCTCGCTCGTTCCGGCGATCCTCCTCATGTTCACCTCGTTCGCGAGGATCGTGGTCGTGCTCTCCTTCTTGCGCCAGGCGATGAGCACGCCGCAGCTGCCGCCCAACCAGGTGCTGATCTCGCTCGCGCTCTTCCTCACCCTCTTCACCATGGGGCCGACCTTGACCGCGGTGAACACGGCGGCGGTGCAGCCCTATCTCGAGGGGAAGAGCACCACGATCGACGCGCTCAAGGCGGGCGCGCAGCCCTTGCGCGAGTTCATGCTCCGTCAGACGCGCGAGAAGGACCTCGCCCTCTTCGTATCGCTGGCGAAGGCGCCGCGTCCGGAGACGCCGAATGACCTTCCGCTCACCATCGTGACGCCGGCCTTCATGATCTCGGAGCTCAAGACCGCCTTTCAGATCGGCTTCATGCTCTATCTGCCGTTTCTGATCATCGACCTCGTGGTCGCGTCGGTCCTGATGTCGATGGGCATGATGATGCTGCCGCCGGCGATGATCTCGCTCCCCTTCAAGATCCTGCTCTTCGTCCTGGTCGACGGTTGGAATCTGGTGACGAAGTCCCTGGTCGCGAGCTTCCACTAGGAGAATCCCGGCATGACGTCCAATGAAGCGGTGGTCCTCTTTCAGCAAGCGCTGACCATGGCGCTGATGCTCGCAGCACCCATGCTCGGCTTCGGTCTCGTGGCCGGGCTCATCGTGTCGGTTTTCCAGGCGGCGACGCAGATCCAGGAGATGAGCCTCTCCTTCATTCCCAAGGTGCTGGCCGTGGTGCTGGCGCTCTTCCTCTTCATGCCCTGGATGCTGAACAAGATGGTGCTCTACACGACCGACCTCTTCGGGCGAGTGGCGACGGTGCACTAGAGGGCGATTCGCCCGACGTCCGTTGCAGAAGGCACGGACGAAGCATCTCTGACGCGGCTTTGCGGGGGCACGGATGCCTGGCTACGATCAGATCTCGACCTTTCTTCTCGTGCTGGTGCGGTGCCTCACCTTCTTCTCGTTGGGGCCTGTCTTCAGCAGCCGGCGCGTTCCCGCGCAGGCCAAGCTTCTCCTCGCGCTCGTCACCGCCTTTGCGCTCTTCCCGCTCGTCCCGCACGCGAGCTGGGTTCTCCCGCCCACGCTCTTCGGCTTCGCGATGGTGATCGCGCGCGAGGTGCTGATGGGCGCGCTTCTTTCCTTCGTGGCCGGCGCGATCTTTCACGGCATCCGGATGGCGGGCGATCTGATCGGTGTCCAGATGGGTCTTTCGATGGCGACCATCATCGATCCGCAGTCGGGGGAGACCTCGATGATCGGGATGGTGGAGGAGATGCTCGCGGTCTTCCTCTTCGTCCTGCTCGACGGACACCATCTCTTCTTGCGCGGGCTCGCCTTCAGCCTCGAGCGGGTGCCGCCGGGAGGGATGCTTGCCGTCCCCGCGTTGGCGGGCGTGGTGACCGCAACGGCGTTGACCGTCTTCCTGGTCATGTTCGAGGTTGGGGCTCCGATCCTGGCCGCCTTGTTTCTCACCGACACTGCCTTGGGATTTGTCGCCAGGGCCGTTCCGCAGATCAACGTCTTCGTGGTCGGGATCCAGGTCAAGGTCGCGGTCGGGATCTTCTTTCTCCTTGCGAGCGCGCCACTTCTAGCCCGTCTCCTCAGCCATTACACGAACCGGCTGGAGGGGCAGCTCTTGGCGCTCCTTGGTGGCATGTAGGTTGCGAAAGGCCATAACGCCTCGCAGCTTGCCCGGCCGTTACGCGCGGCGGGAGGCGATGAGGTAGGGGGAGAGGGCTGTGGCCGAAGAGAGCGAATCAGGCGGAGAGCGCACCGAGCAAGCGACCCAACGTCGCCGGGATGAAGCCCGGAGCGAAGGTCGAATTGCCCGTTCGCTGGAGCTGGTCAGCGCCATCGTGCTGATGAGCTCGATGCTCGCCTTGAGCGCCTTCGGACCTCGACTCTTGAGCCAGCTCGAAACGGTTCTACGGGAAGGTATCGGCGCGGCCTCGCGTCCGATCGACTCCATTGGTGAGGTTCATCTGCTTTTTCAGCGCTTGGCCCTTACCACCGCGATGGTGATTCTTCCCATTTCGCTGACCCTCTCCGCAGTCGGCGTGGCGACGAATCTCGCGCAGGTCGGATTCCTCTTCACCACCAAGACGCTCAACCCACGCTGGTCGACGCTCGATCCGCTGCGTGGGTTGAAGCGCATCTTCTCCCTCCGCGGCGGCGTCGAGCTGATCAAGGCGATCGTCAAAGTCACGATCGTCGGCTCGATCGCCTACGGCACCGTGATCAAGGACATGCAGAGCTTCCTTCCGCTCGCGGGCGCGAGCGGCCACACGCTGATGGTTCAGGTCGGCGCTTCGGTCGTTCGCCTCGGCCTCCGCGTCGGCCTCGCCTTCTTCATTCTCGCGGCACTCGACTACGGCTATCAGCGTTGGGAGTGGGAGCGCTCGCTCCGCATGACGCGGAAGGAAATCGAGGAGGAGCAGAAGGAGACCGAGGGAAATCCGCACGTCAAGGCGAGGATCCGCGCCCTGCAACGGAGCGCCGCCCGCCGCCGCATGATGACCGAGATCAAGACCGCCGACGTCGTGGTGACGAACCCGATCCACGTCGCGATCGCGCTCAAGTACGACCGCGGAAAGATGAACGCGCCGGTGGTGGTCGCGCGCGGTCTGCGGAAGCTGGCCGAGAAGATCAAGGAAGAGGCGCGGAAGCACAACGTCCCGATCGTCGAAGATCCTCCGCTCGCGCGGCTCCTCTACAAGACCGCTCCGTTGGGGAAGGCGATTCCTTCCGATCTCTATCGCGCGGTGGCCCAGGTCTTGGCCTACGTGTGGCGGCTCAAGCGCGGTGTCCGCGCGAGCTACCGCTCCGGCCTCGAGGGGAGGCCCTAAGCCATGGCGCAACGTCGATCCTACGGAGACGCGGTTCTGGCGGCGGGGATTCTTCTCATCCTGGCCGTGATGATCGTGCCGATCCCGACCTTCCTGTTGGACCTGCTCCTGGTGATGGACATCGGGCTCGCGCTGATCATCCTCTTGATGACGGTCTACACGTCGCAGCCGCTGCGCTTCAACGTGTTCCCGACCCTGCTGCTCCTCTCGACCCTCTATCGACTCGCGCTCAACGTCGCGTCGACGCGCACGATTCTGCTGCAGGCTTACGGCGGCAAGGTGATCGAGGCGTTCGGCAACTTCGTCGTCGGCGGCAACTACGCGGTCGGCATCGTCGCCTTCACGATCTTGGCCGTGATCCAGTTCGTGGTCATCACCAAGGGCGCGTCGCGCATCGCCGAGGTCGCGGCACGATTCACCTTGGACGCGATGCCGGGCCGGCAGATGGCGATCGACGCCGACCTGAACGCGGGTCTGATCGACGAGCACGAGGCGAGGCAGCGGCGCCAGGACATCACGCGGCAGGCCGACTTCTACGGCGCGATGGACGGAGCGGCGAAGTACGTTCGCGGCGACGCCATCGCGGCGATCATCATCACGCTGATCAACATCGTCGGTGGCTTCGTCATCGGGATGATCCAGCATCACATGTCGGCCGGGGAGGCGCTCCGCACCTACACGCTCCTCACCATCGGCGACGGGCTGGTGGCGCAGATCCCCGCGCTGATCGTCGCCACCGGCTCGGGCATCCTCATCACGCGGTCCGAAGGTCAGAAGGCGCTCTCGAGCGAGATCTCGAGCCAGCTCTTCCGCGAGCCCAAGGCGGCCTTCATGGCGGCCGCGATCCTGGCCTTTCTCGGAATGATCCCCGGCCTGCCCTTCATGCCCTTCTTCCTTCTCGCCGCGCTGGCCGCGACCGCGGGTTGGGCCTCGAGCCGGACCGCGAAGCGCGAGGCGGCGGCCGAGGTCGTGGCGGGTCAGCAGAAGAAGGACACCGGGCCCGAGAAGGTGGAGACGCTCCTCGCGGTCGATCCGCTCGAGCTCGAGATCGGCTTCGGCCTCATCCCCTTGGTCGATGAGAAGCGCGAAGGGGGAGATCTCCTCAAGCGCGTGACGCTGGTTCGCCGGCAGTGCGCGACGGAACTTGGCCTACTCGTGCCGCCGGTGCGCGTGCGCGACAACATCCGCTTGGTGCAGGACGCCTATCGCGTGCGCCTTCGCGGGGTCGAGATCGCGAAGGGGACGATTCAGATCGGTCATCTGCTCGCGATGTCACCCGGCCCGAACGCGATTCCGATCGAGGGGATCGAAACGCAGGAGCCGGTCTTCGGACTGAAGGCGCTCTGGATTCTGCCGCAGCTCAGAAGCGAGGCCGAGATGGCGGGCTACACCGTGGTCGAGCCGACCGCGGTCATGGCGACGCACCTCTCCGAGACGGTGAAGGCGCACGCGGCCGACATCCTCGGACGACAAGAGGTCCAGACCGTCATCGATCAGGTGAAGCAGAAGCACCCCGCGGTCGTCGACGAGCTCATTCCCTCGCAGCTCACGGTCGGCGGCGTGCAGAAGGTCCTTCAGCGCCTGCTCAAGGAGCGCGTCTCCATCCGCGACATGGTGACGATCCTGGAAGCGCTGGCCGATCACGCGCCGCTGACGAAGGACATCGAGACCTTGGTCGAGCGCGTGCGCGAAGCACTCGGCCGCGGCATCACCGAGCAGTACCGCGATGAGCGCGGACAGCTCGCGGTCATCTCGATCGACCCTGAGCTCGAGCAGGAGCTGATTCAGCATCTGTCGGCGAACGACGGGGTGGCGCGCTTGACGCTCCCGACGCCGCGCGCACGCCAGGTGCTCGACCGCGTTTCGCAAGCGGTCACGAGCGCGGTCAAGATCGCCGCGCAGCCGGTGCTCCTCTGCTCGCCCTATTTGCGGCCTTACCTCCGCGCCTTCGTCGAGCGGGCTCTCCCGCAGGTCGCGGTGCTGTCGTATTCCGAGGTGGTCTCCGCCGGCACCGTCAAAACCATCGCCACGGTGAAGCTCGATCATGCATATCAAGAGATTTGAAGCTCCGAGCCTGCGTGACGCGCTGGCCCAGATCCGTGAGGAGCTGGGGCCGGACGCGCTCAT
>CAZZAH010000006.1:16441-20034 GCA_964652115.1 uncultured bacterium
CCCGAGGCGAGGCTTCGCGCCGAGTACCTCTCGCGCCTCGTGAGGTCCGATCACTTCTCCGCGATCCCGCTTCCGCTGCGCGAGGTCTATCTCCGACTGGTCGACGCCGAGGTCGACTCCAACTTGGTCTTCCAGATCCTGCAGCGGATGGGGAGCGCGCCGCTGCCGGGACAGTTCCACTCCGCGCCTTCGTCCGAGCTGCTCGCCTATCTCCGCGGGCTGATCGCGATCGGCGGCGCGGTCACGACCAACACGCGGCGGCGCGTGATCGCTCTGGTCGGTCCGACCGGCGTCGGCAAGACGACGACCGCGGCCAAGATCGCGGGTCATGCCGCGTTTCGTTTGGGGCTCAAGGTCGCGTTGGTATCAAGCGACGGGTACCGCATCTTCGGCGCGGAGCACCTCGCGAACTACGCCGGCCTGATGGGTCTTCCCTTCGAGACGGTCGGGTCCGCGGCCGAAATGCGCGGCGTGCTCTTGGGCCCGCTCTCGAACGCGAACCTCGTCTTGATCGACACCACCGGGCGCTCACCGCGAGATCCCGAAGGCATCGCGGAGGTCCATGACCTCCTCGCGGCGTGGCCCGAGCTCGAGGTCAACCTCGTCCTCGCGGCGAACGGCGCGGTGCGCGACCTCTCGCTCGCCTTCGGCAGCTTCTCGCTCCTTCCGATTCGTCACCTCACGTTCACCAAGCTCGATGAGGCGACCACGCGCGGCGGAATCCTGAGCCTGGCTTTGAAAGCGCGGCGGCCGGTCGCCTACCTCGGAACGGGGCAAGAGGTGCCGGACGATCTCGAGCCCGCGTCGAGCGAGGCTCTGACCGAAGGGCTCCTGATCGAGGAGGAGGCCGCCTGATGGCCGATCAAGCCGATCGCCTTCGCCAGCTTCGTTTGGTCCCCGGCCTCGGGGCCGACGCGCCGCGGCAGCCGCGCACCTCCGCGCGCTCGATCGCGATCGTGTCGGGCAAGGGCGGCGTGGGGAAGAGCTCGCTCACCGCGAATCTCGCCCTGGCGCTCACTCGTCGCGGCAAGCGCGTGATGGTGGTCGACGGCGACCTGTCGCTCGCCAACGTCGATCTCCTCTTCGGCCTCGTGCCGAAGCGCAATCTCGGTGACGTCGTCTTCGGGCAGTGCTCGATCGAGGACGTCTGCTTGACCACGCCGGACGGCGTTCGTCTCCTTCCCGCCGCCTCCGGCGTGGCCGAGCTCGCCTCGCTTGACGAGTGCCGTCGCGAGCGGCTCATTCGCGAGCTCTCGCGCTTGGAGGAGAGCGTCGACCTCTTCCTGATCGACACCGGTTCGGGCATCGGCGAAGGGACGCTGCATTGGGCGCGCGCCGCCGATCGCGCGTTGGTCGTGACCACGCCCGAGCCGACCGCCTTCGCCGATGCCTACGCCATCGTGAAGGTGCTCGCGCAGGGCAAGCTTCGCGAGATGCCGGCGTTGGTGGTCAACCTCACCGGCTCGCCGCGTGAGGGCAAGGAGACCGCGCGGCGGATTCGCGTCGTGGCCGAGCGCTTCTTGGGTTTCCGGCCCGACTACTTGGGCAGCGTGCCGAATGACGACGCGGTCGGGCGCGCGGTTCGGCAACAGGAACCCTTCCTTCGCATGTTCCCGCACAGCCCGGCCGCCCTCGCGGTGACCAAGCTGGCGGAGAGCCTCGTGTTCGAGTCGGGCCCGATCGAGCCGCAAGCGGTGGGGCTCGATCGGTTCTTCCTCAAGGTCGCGAACGGTTGAAGGTGCAATGAGCAGCTTGATCGGACAGTGGGCTTCGGTGGCGGCGATCTGTTCCGCGCTCCTCGCCGGGCTCTTGATGACGTTGACCGGGCAGTCCTTCGTCACCATCGCGTGGCGAAGCGCGGTCACAGGGACGGTGGTCTACCTCTTCGCTTCGATCGGCGGTCAGTGGGCCGGGCGAGCGGTGCTCCGGCAACTGGCCGAGGCGGAGGTAGAGCGCGAGGGCGAGACGCGTGCGAAGGCGGAGTCGGAAGAGACGCCGGCGCAGGCGGCGTGAGAGGGGGCTATCGGTGGCGTTGAGCAATGTGAGTGCGGCGAAGCTGAAGAACCAATCCCCACGGAGGACAGTGATGCTTCGAACGAACACGGCGGCGAAGGTCGAGAGCGCGACGGCGGTCGCGGTCAAGCTGGACCCCAACAATCGCGAAGCATCGCTCAAGCGTTACTACCCGTTGGTGAAGTACGTGGTGGACAAGATCGCGAGCGGGCTGCCGAAGTCGATCGAGCGCGATGACCTCATGAACACCGCGTTGATCGGCCTCTACGACGCGCTCGAGAAGTACGACGAGTCGCGCGGGACCAAGTTCGAGACCTACGCCATCTGGCGGATCAAGGGCGCGGTGTTGGATGAGCTCCGCTCGATGGACTGGGTGTCACGCTCGACGCGCCGGAAGGCCCGCCACATCGAAGAGGTGAGCCGCCGCCTCGACCAGAAGTTCGGCCGCGCCGCCACCGACGAGGAGATGGCGGACGAGATGAAGATCTCGCTCCACGAGTTCCTGCGCCTGCTCGAAGAGGTGCGATGCACCGCGCTGCTCTCGCTCGATCAGGCGCTGCAGGTCGACGACGACCACGAGCTGGTCGGCCTGGCCGATCTGATCGAGGACAAGAGCGCCGTCGACACGCTCGAGGAGATCGAGGACGTCGAGTCGCGCGCGGTGCTCCTCGATCTGATCAATGGCCTCTCCGAGCAGGAGCGTCTGGTGGTCGCGCTCTACTACTACGAGGAGATGACGCTGAAGGAGATCGGGCAAGCGCTTCAGATCTCGGAGTCGCGCGTCTCCCAGATCCACACCAAGGCGGTGCTCCGGCTCAAGGGTCGGCTCAGCCGCGCGCTTGGATAGGGAACGAGGCCGGCGATGGATCCGCTTCGCTCCGTGCCGCCCCTCATCCTCTCGACTCCGGTGACCGAGCCGGTGGCGCGGGTGAGCGAACGCCGAGAGGAGAACCCGCGGAAGAAGCCGCGCCCGCAGCCGGCCGCGCCGGAAAGCGAGATCGGGCCTGTGCCGGAGTTGCCGCGCCCGCCTCTCGCCGAGGATGAGGAAGCAGGACAGCACATCGATACCGAAGCCTAGCGCCGGATGGCGTGGAGGACAGGATGTCAAACGCAACCGCATGGCGACGCGCGCTGATCGCGTGCGCACTCCTCACGACCTGGTCGAGCCTTGCCTCCGCCGCGACGACGATCGATCCGCTCCTTCCGAGCGTCGAGGCGCGACGCAGTGAGCAGCTCGCGACCGAGCAGGCCGGGTTCCGACGAGCGGAGACGCGCCGTGTGGTCGAGGCGACGAACGCGCAGGTCGACGCCCCGAAATCAGAGGTCAAAGACGAAGCCTTGACCGACGCGTCTCCCGCCAGTGCGAGCGCGCCATCGACCGCTCCTCTCAGCGGCACGACCGCGCCGCTTTCCTCGCGACTTCCGCGCGGCGGTATCGCGAAGCCCAAGTCCGAGGCCGGCCCCTCGAGCCTCGACTTCTGGCTCGATGGTCCGGTGCCGCCGTGGACGCTCTTGGTTGGGCTCCTGCTCGGCTTGAGCTTTCTGACCGCGTCGTGGGCGCTCCACCTGCGCGCCGCGCG
>CAZZAH010000006.1:20134-27955 GCA_964652115.1 uncultured bacterium
CCGCGAACGTAAACGAATTTCAGCGCGCACGACCGACCGCACCTGAAGCGGTCCCTCAGCTGCGTCTCCTTCGTTCGAGCGTGACGAGCTACGGCGTTCCGATTCCTCCACGCGCGGAGCGTTCGCCCGAGCCGGCGAGCACGGAGCCGCGGCGCTCGAGCAAACGACGGTCCTCGCCCGACACGGCCAAGCTCTCGCGTCGTGTGAGCCTGCTCGAAGGATCGATGCTCCAGCTTCTCTCCAGCGTCGATCGCCTCGCGGGACGAGTCGAGACCATCGCCGATTCCATCCCCGCCTCGAAGAGCGCGAACGATGCGCCCGCGACCCCGCGCGGCCGCATGAACCCGCGCGAGCCGATGCGCGACGAACAGCCGCTCGCCGACGCGCCCGAACTGGGTCCGTGGTCCGATCCTTCGGTCGCGCTGCCGCCCAACGGACGATCGATCCATCCCGATCCCTTCTTCGCGCGCCTCGCCGCCGATCGCGCGCGGTCGAGAGAGGAAGAGGGCGTGCGCCAAGTCCAAAAGCCTGAGCCTCCGCGGCCGCCGCGCGCGCAGACGAGCCCGAAGCCCGCCCCGGCCGCGACCAAGTCGACACCGAAGCCCGAGCCGGCCAAGCAGGGTCGAGTGCTCGATGCCGCGCGCGTGCGCGAGCTCGTGCTCAAGCTCTCACGCCATGGTTGGGACGCGGAGCGCATCGCGCGCGAAAGCCGCATTCCGGCTCGCGACGTGAATTTGATCCTGAAGTCGGCCGCGCGTGAAAGCGGCAGTGCGGATTTGGCGGAGCAGCGCCGATAACCGGAAGAGCAAGGGAAACGCCAGACCCAGGAGGGGATGCCCGGCATGACCAAGCAGGAACCGACCACGCGCGAGGGGATTCTAGCCGCGATCGACGACCTCCCGCCCTTTCCGCCGGTAGCGGCGCGGCTCCTTCAACTACTCGACGATCCCGATTCGAGCGCGGCCGACATCGCGCGCGCCATCTCTCGCGATCAAGCGCTCGCGGCCAAGGTGCTTCGGATCGGAAACTCATCGTTCTACGGATTCGCGCAACAGGTGACGAGCCTGCCTCAAGCGGTGGTGGTGCTCGGCCTCCGCACCGTGCGGGATCTCGTGCTCTTGGATTCGCTTCCGCTGCGCTCGCGCGGCCGCACCATGTCGGCGCTCGAGAAGTCGCTTTGGCTCCACTCGGTCGGCACCGCCTTCGCCGCGCGCTTCCTCGCGATGCGAGGCTCGTGGATCGACTCCGACGCCGCGTTTCTCTGCGGCCTCTTCCATGACGTCGGCCAGCTCCTCTTGAATCAGGTGGCGCCGCAGGCCTACGCGAAGATCTGGGCCGACATCGTGAGCGGCAAGGAGCCGATCGCGGCGGAGAGCTCCGCCTTCGGCATCGGGCACAACGAGGTCGGCGCGGAAGCCTTCACTCGATGGGAGCTGCCCGGCCCGGCCGGTAACGTCGCGCTTCACCATCACGACGATCCGGCGGGACTCGACGCGCTCGTCCGCGTGGTGCGCGCCGCCGACGACTTCATGCACTGGCAGGAGCAGTACCTCTCGCAGCTCGTCGGCGAGGGTCAGGCCGTGAACGACGAGGACATCGCTGTCCTGGTCGACGACGCCTTTCTGCCGAATCGTCCGGGCAGCGCCGGCGCGCTCCTCGGATTGACCGACGAGGACCTCAACGATTTGTCCGCGCGGCTCAAGGTCGCGCTGGAGAAGGAGACCCGCTTCTTCCTGGCGGCAGCCTAGGCGGAAGGGGTCCGGCTGCTGCGCTGAAGGGGCAGGCATCCGGGACGACACCAAGGAAGGTCAAGGAAACGGAGCCAAGGAATGACGCGACGCAGAAACGGCAATGGGTCACACCAATTGCTCGACATCACGGACAAGTTCCGCCGCGGGGAACTGAAGCTGGTCAAGGTACTCGAGGACGCCGGTTACCTGACCGACAAGGAGCGCGTCTCCTACATGGAGTCGATCCGACGCTCGGTCGCGCAGAAGCGCAGCTCCGAGGTGCTCTCGACCGCGCACAGCCTTCACGCGAAGCTCATCCGCGTGCTTCAGACCACGAAGGACGTCGGCTCGCGCCGCGAGAGCCAAGAGCTCGAGGTCTTGATGGAGGTGAGCCGCCTCATCCAGACCGCGACGAAGGGGGAAGAGGCCTTCGATCGTCTACTCGACGTGATCAAGGGAGTGATTCCCTACGAGAACGCGACCCTCTTCACCTTGAATCGCGCGAGCGGCCAGCTGGTGGTCGGCGCGACGCGCGGTCAGGTGGTCGATCTGATCGGTGGCGTGCAGTTCGAGTTCGGCACCGGCTTCTCGTCCTGGGTGGCCAAGCAGAAGAAGCCGATCCTCCTGAACGAGCTCCATCGCAATCAGAACCCCGACGCGCCGCAGATCGGATCGTTCCTCTCGGTGCCGCTGGTGGTGCAGCAAGAGCTGATCGGCGTGCTCAACCTAAGCCATCCGACCAACCAGGCCTTCACCGAGGAGAGCCTTCGCCTCCTCACCTTGATCGCGGCCCAGGCCGCCGCCATCCTGCAGCGCATCCTGATGTACGAGGAGATGGCGCGCCTGGCGATCACCGACGAGCTGACCGGCCTCTTCAATCGCCGGCACTTCATGGAACGGCTGAGCCACGAGGTGATGCGCGCCAAGCGGCACCAGCAGCCCTTCTCGATCCTCTTTTTCGACCTTGATCACTTCAAGCGGATCAACGATACCTGCGGTCATCCGCTCGGCGATCGAATCCTCGCGGATCTGGGCAAGCTGCTTCGCCGGTGGGCGCGCGCGACCGATGTCCTCGCGCGTTACGGCGGCGAGGAGTTCGTCGCCTTCCTGCCGATGACCGACGTGACGCAGGCGATGACCGCGGCCGAGCGCATCCGCGCGGCGGTCGAGGAGCACTCCTTCCCGCGACGGAAGCGACTCACCGTTTCGGTTGGGGTGGCGTCCTATCCCCAAGACGGCGACGCACCGGCGGATCTGCTCAAGAAGGCCGACTTAGCGCTCTATCAAGCGAAGAAGCTCGGCCGCAACCGAACGATGGCCCCCAGCTTGGGCGCGGCGTAAGAGGAGTGATGATGGTAAACGAGCCCGCGGTCCTGCCGTCGCTCCTGGTGGTTGACGACGAGGAGCCGCTCCTCCAGATCTTCGCCGAGTTCTTCGAAGGTCGGGAGTTCACGCTCCAGATCGCACGCTCGGCGGAGGAGGCGATCAGCTTCCTCGAGCAGCGGCCCTATGACCTGGTGGTGACCGACCTCAACCTCCCGGGACAGGACGGCCTCGCCGTCCTGAGGGCGGCGAAGTCGGTCGATGCCGACTCCGAGGTCATCGTTCTGACGGGAAACGCCTCGACGCTCACCGCCATCGACGCCATGCGTCAGGGAGCCTACGACTACGTCCTCAAGCCGTTCGATCTCTACGAGATGGAGCGGACCATTCAGAAGGCGCTCGAGCGTCGTCGTCTGCTCGAGGAGAACGAGCGATACGTCTCCTCGATGCAGAAGGCGAACGAGGAGCTGCTCGAGAACCAGCAGGCGCTCAAGCGCCATCGGGACGAGCTCTCCCGCCTGGTCGAGGAGGCGACGCGACGCGTGCGCACCCTCTACGAGGTGGGGAAGGAGATCACCTCCTCGCTTCATCTCGACCGCACGTTGAGTCTGATCCTGGAGAAGAGCGTTGCCCTCACCGACGCGCCCCAAGGAATGCTCTTCCTGCTCGACGAAGGGACCGGGCAGCTCGCGGTGCGCGACTGTCGCGGCATGCATGAAGGCTCGGACGAGCATGTCCAGCTCACGCATGCCTTGGCGAACCTCAACAGCAAGGCGCTCGTCCTTCGCACGCCGGTGCGCGAGCGCTTGACCCAGGGCGTCGATCGGCCGCGCAACGTCCTCATCGTGCCGCTTCTCCAAGAGGGGACCGCGAACGGCACCGTCGTCGTGCTCAAGGACGAGATGGATGCCTTCTCGGGCGACGACGGCGATCTCCTCGTCGGCCTCGCCAGCTTCGCCTCGATCGCGATCCACAACGCGAAGGTCTTCGAGAAAATTCGCGATCTCGAGAAGCTCAAGTCGGAGTTCGTAGCCGTCGTCTCGCACGAGGTACGCACGCCTCTGACCGCGATCAAGGGGACGCTCGAGATCCTGTCGGACCAGAAGTACTTCAAGTTCGAGCCGAACCAGATCGAGCTCCTGCAGATCTGCTCGGCCAACGTGTCGAGGCTCGAGGTTCTGATCAATGACATCTTGGACTTCTCCAAGCTCGAGTCGTCGCGCCTCTCGACCCACTTCGCGCCGGTCGCGATCGAGTCGGTGATCGACAACGTGGTCACCCACATCGGCAACCTCGCGGCGAAGCGCAGCATCGCGATCAAGCAGACGATCCCGGCCGGGCTCCCGCTGGTCGAGGCCGACGAGCTCAGGCTCAGCCAGGTGCTCAACAACCTCCTCTCGAACGCGATCAAGTTCTCGCCCGACGGCTCCTCGATCCGGATTCGGGTGCAGCTCGAGGATGGCGGCGTCTCGGTGCGGGTGCAGGACTCCGGCATCGGTATCTCGCCCGAGGACGTGCCGAAGCTCTTCACCAAGTTCAGGCAGCTCGACTCCTCGAGCACGCGGAAGGCAGGGGGCACCGGGCTCGGCCTCGCGATCTCGAAGGGGATCATTGAGGAGCATCGCGGCCGCATCTGGGTCGACGTCGGGGATGGCCCCGGCAGCTGCTTCGCCTTCTGGATTCCGACCCGCCGCGCGGCGGAGGGAGAGAACGAGCCCGCCGCGGAGGAGCGCCGCACGGCAGCCTAGGCCGGATCTAAGGGTTGAAATCCCGCCACACGATTCCATAAGGTCGCCGGGAAGTTGTGCGCGCATGCCCCTGCCTGGGGCGGAGCGGGGCGACGGCCCCGGGCCTCCGCTTCGCTCAGGTGCCGGCTCGCGGCGTACTCGGGCAGCAGGAGGCAACCCAGGGATGGCCTTTCCGGAAAAGGTCGGGCCGGAAAAGGTCGGGCCGGTAAAGGTCGGGCCGGTAAAGGTCAGTTGGCGCCAGGATGCGCCGGTACCGACCACCCCAACCGCACTTCCGGCGCCGCCTCGACCAAGCGCCCCGGTTCGCGCGGCTCGTGCTCTCCTCGTTATCGGTGACATCCTGTTTGCGGGAGCGTCGGTCCCTCTCGCCTTGCGTTGGGCGCCGCACCTAGGTGGGGACTCGACCTATGGCACCCTCCCGGCCGGCATCTTTCCTCTCTTCTATGCCGCATTGGTGCCGCTGCTCGCGGCGGCGGCGAATCTCTACCGCGAGGGCATGTGGTCCTCGCGCCGGCGACAGGCGCTGCCGGGGCTCAAGACCTTGCTCTGGACGGTCGGCGGAACGGCGGGCGCGCTCTTCTGCTTTGCCCACGAGATCCCGTGGAATCTGCGCGCGGCGGTGCTCCTCTCTCATGGAGTTCTGGGAGTCTGGCTGCTCGTGCTCCGGCCCTTCACCGCCAAGCGACTGCACCGGAGCCTGGCGCGGAACCCTGAGCTTCGCGAGCGGGCGCTGATCTTCGGCACCGACGCGATCGCGCGCGAGGTGGCGCGAAAGCTGACCGCCTCCTCGCCTTGCGTGCAGTTGCTCGGCTACACCGCGCCGAATCGGCCGAGGAGCGCGGCGGAACGGAGCGCCTTCGATCGCGGCGGCGCCTTCTATCCTTGCGAGATCTCCGCCTTGCCGGAGCTCGCGCGCGAGATCGGCGCCGACCTGGTGGTGGTCGCGCGTCCCGACCTGCCGCGCGAGGAGGTCGTTCTTCTGAGCGATCGGTTGAGCGCGGTCGGCGTGCGGGTCAAGGTCGTGTCGAACGTCTTCAATCAGCTCGTCGACTCGGTGCCGTTCGAGACCGGATACGGCGTGCCCTTGGTTCCGGTGGGACAGACGCCGCTTCGCGGGCAGCATGAGCGCGGCAAGCGGGCCTTCGATCTTCTCGCCACCTCGCTCGGTGGGCTGCTCATCCTTCCGGCGATGCTGGTGCTCGCGCTCCTCGTGAGGCTCTCCTCGCCCGGGCCGGTGCTCTATCGCCAGACGCGAGTCGGAAAGAACGGGCTGCCGTTCGACTTCTTCAAGTTTCGCTCGATGCGAGCGGCGAAGGACGATCCGGTCCACCGCGACTACGCGCGCGGGTTGGTGCAGAACGGCGGCGCCGCCGCGACCGACGAAAACGGCAAGAAGGTCTACAAGCTGGTGGACGAAGCGCGCGTGACCCCGATCGGCCGCTTCCTTCGCCGCACGAGCCTCGACGAGCTCCCGCAGCTGATCAACGTGCTGCGCGGCGAGATGAGCCTGGTGGGACCGCGGCCCTGCCTTCCCTTCGAGTACGAGGTCTACCGCGATTGGCAGAAGCGCCGCCTTGACGTCACACCCGGAATGACGGGACTCTGGCAGGTGACGGGCAGGAGCTATGTCACCTTCGAGGACATGGTCCTGCTGGATCTGTTCTACATCGCGAACTGGTCGTTTCCAATGGACCTCAAGATCCTCCTGCGGACGATCCCGGTCGTGATCTTCGGCAAGGGCGGGATGTAGCTTCCGCCGAGAGCGACCGCGACGCGACTGGCCGCAGAATTTTTTTCGAGGGGCAGAAGGAGAGTTTCGGGTGCTTCACGTTGGCGTGGTCGGTTGTGGCTACTGGGGACCGAACCTGGTTCGCAACCTGGCGGAGAATCGCCTCTGCCGAAAGCTGAGTCTCTGCGACATCGATGCCTCCAAGGTCGAGCGTCTGCTGCTTCGCTATCCCGCCGCACAGCCGTGGACCAGCTTCGAGGAGATGCTCACGCAGCCCGACCTCGACGCGGTGATGATCGCCACGCCACTGTCGACCCACTTCGATCTGGCGCGGAAGGCGCTGCGGAAGGGGAAACACGTCTTCGTCGAGAAGCCGTTCACCGCGTCGTCCGAGCAGGCGATGGAGCTGATCGCGCTCGGCGAGGAGAAGCAGCGTTGCGTCGGCGTGGGGCACACCTTCGTCTTCAGCCCGCCGGTGATCAAGATTCGCGAGATCCTCGATCGAGGCGAGCTGGGCAAGCTCTTCTACCTGAGCTCGACCCGCGTGAATCTGGGCCTCCATCAGAAGGACGTGAGCGTCATCTGGGATCTGGCGCCCCACGATCTCTCGATGTTCCTCTACTGGCTCGGTGAAGCGCCGGTCGAGGTGCTCGCGACGGGCAAGGACTTCGTGCAGCGCGGCATTCCCGATGTAGCGTTCATGTTCCTCCGCTTCGCCAGCGGCGCCATCGCGCACGCGCAGTTCTCTTGGCTTTCGCCATCGAAGCTTCGCCGCACGACCGTGGTCGGCGCGGCCAAGATGCTCGTCTACGACGACACCGAGCACTTGGAGCAGGTGAAGATCTTCGACAAGGGGGTCAACTTCAAGGACCCCGACACCTTCGGCGAGTACCAGCTCTCCTATCGGACCGGCGATATCGTTTCGCCCAAGCTCGAGTCGTTTGAGCCGCTCCAGGCCGAGGTGAACGACTTCCTCTCCGCCATCCTGCAGAAGCGGCGACCGCGCTGTGACGGCGAAGATGGGCTCCGCGTGGTGCGGATCCTGGAGGCCGCGGAGAAGTCGCTCATGAACTCCGGCCAGGTGGAGATCATCCAGGACGTCAAGGTCAAGGTCTAGCGGCGCGCCTCGCGTGCGCGCCGCGTCCTTAGGTTCGATCTTCCTCGCGATCGCTGTGGTGTGCGGCATCCCGACGCACGAGGCATGCGCGCAGGCACGGTCGCGCGACCTGACGCTTCACGCCGACTCGATGCGCGTGGAGCTGGCACTTCATCGAGCGGCGCCGGGAGCCTT
>CAZZAH010000007.1:0-3748 GCA_964652115.1 uncultured bacterium
CGCTGCCTTGCACGATGCCGAAGGCGGAGTTGAACCACACCGCGGTCGAATCGGGCACCGGGTTGCCGTGCAGATCGGCGATGCGCGCGGTCACGCCGTCACGCAGGCCGTCGTAGACCAACCCCGCGATGTTCACGCGCTCGAACGAGAGCGAGAAGTGTTGCGGATCCGGAAGCCCGCCGTGAATCACGATGCGGATCGGCTCGACCTCGAGCGCGCCCGCGGTGGCCCGCACCTCGATCGTGCCCGAGACGAGCCCGGCGTTGACCGTGGTCCTGACCTCGCCATGCGCGGTGGTGGTCGCCTGCGCCGGGAAAACGGTTGCGTCGATCTCCGAGCCCACCGACACGACGCGGAAGGCGACGTTGATCGCGTGCTCGGCATCGACCGGGATGCCGTTTCGATCGAGCGCCACGTAGAGGATCGAGGAGGTCTCGACGTCGCCCGCGCCGATCACGCCGATGTGGCGGCGATCGACGTCGGCCGGCACGAGGTGCGCGGCGCTCTCGGAGGTGAAGCGAAGGTCGGTGCTCGCCTCGACGTCGCCCACCCTCGCGGTCACGCGCGCGAGGCCGGTTTCGAAGCGGGTCGCGCGCAGTCGAGCGGAGGCGCGGCCCGACGCGTCGGTCGGGACCACCTCGTCGAGCGTGCCTCGCGTGGTGCGGAACTCGACCGGAATGCCGGCGCCGACCGGGTGTCCGAAGCGATCGGTCAAGGTGGCGACGAGGGTGGCGGAGGCGAGTCCATCCGCGAGCAGGGTCGGCTTGTCGCTCGCGAGGGCGATCCCGGTCGGTTCGTTCGCGGCGGAAAGCAGGAGGTTCGAGTCCTTCGTCGCTTCACCGGAGGTGGCGCGAAGGGTCACCGTGCCCGCCGCATTGCCTGCAACGTAGGTCGCGCTCGCGACACCGGACTCGGTGAGCTGCGTCGCGCCGATGATCGTTCCGCCGCCGCTGACCACGGTGAAGGTGACCGGCGTTCCGTCCGGCATCGCGTTGCCGTCCTCGTCGAGCGCGATCGCGCGAAGCTCCGCTTCGCTCACGCCGTCTGCCGGGAGAGAGCCGGGGAGGGTCGAGAGCTCGAGCGTCGCGGTGGTCGCGGGCGCGACGAAGCGCACGGTTGTGTCCCCGCGCAGGCCGCCGCGAAAGGCGCTCACGGTCGAGATGACGAGCTGCGTGCTCGAGGTCAAGACCGCGGTGGCCGTGCCGCTCAAGTCGGTCACGACCCGGCCGGTGATCGTTCCGTCGGTCGAGCCGAAGGTGATCTCCGCTTCGGGAATGGGGATCCGGAGCGCGGTCTGCACCAAGCTCGCGACGATGCGGGACTGGCTCGTTCCGTCGGCCGGTATCGCGTCGGTCTCCGCGCGGATCGAGAGCGTGACGCCGAGCATCGGGACGGTGGCGGTGTCGAACACCGGATCTGCGGCTTGCGGAATGGGAGCGCTCGCGCTTCCGGCCGCGCGGGCGGTCAGACTCGCCAATCTCGCCTGCTCCAAGACGCGGGGAGAAGGCCTCTCGCGCCCGATCAGCACGAAGCCGTCGTTGCGCAGCTGCGCGGTGCCGGAGCCGGTGACCTCGGCGGTCACCGTCGCGGTTACGTTGTCGACGCTCGCCACGCTCGTCAGTCGCGTGGTCGCGATCCCATTGCTGTTCGTGGTGGCGAAGGGGACGACAGTGCCTCGCGTGGTACTGAAGTGAACGCCGACCTGGCCCAAGCCGACGCCGTGGGCATCGACCACCACCGCGACCAACTCGACCGAGTCCAAGCCATCCGCCAGAATCGGCGCGAAGGTCCGGTTGATCACGAGTGAGTCGGCCGCGGGCGAATCTCCTTCGTCAGGCGGCGGCGTACCGCTGCCGGTGACGTCGTCGCTCTTCTCGCAGCCGAGTGAGAGGCCGAGCGCCAGCACGATCACCCCCAGCAGCGCGGACCATCGAGTCATCCTTGTCTCCTTGCCTTGAAGTGGGGTGGCTTAGCTCCGGCGCACGAAGAACCAGTATCCGAGCGCGACCAGGAGGATGCCGAAGAGGATCAGCGCGACGTTGGTGCCGTAGCTCTCGAAGACCGGGCGGAAGAACTCCGACACCGAGTGCGAGACGGCCTGCGCCGCGTTCGAGAGCTCGCTCGGCACGCTGCTCAAATTCGGCGCGGTGCCGGGTGCGGTCGTCGCTCCACCTTTCACCGTCGCGGTCGCGGGAGCGATGCTGCTCCAACGAAAGCCGAACGCGCGTCCGAGAAGATAGATCGCGAAGGACACGACCCCCGCGCGGAAGAGAAAGCCGAGCGAGGCCGAGCCGGGAATGGTGAACGGCACTCGTCGCTCGGGAATTCCGGTCGGAACCCCGCGTGCGCGGCGAGGGCCGGGGCTCGCGAGCGGGAGACCGCGCACCTGATTCAGATAGACGAAGTGCTCGAGCCACCGGCGCTCGAAGTCATCGCGAGCCGCCACCGCGTCGACCGGAAGCGGCTTCGTCTGGTTGAGCATCTCGGTGATCGCGCGCGCGTGCGCCTGCGCCTCGGGGCCCTGCGGTCCCGGAAGGTTGAGCACCGGCAAGAGCGAGGCGATGCGCGCCTTCAGCCGGAGGAAGTGCGATTCATCGGCCGACGGCGGAACGTTGGGATCGCCCCCTTGGGTCACGGCCAGACGGAGCTCGGACCAGCTCCGGATCAGTTGGCGGACCTTCCACTGCGCGATCAAGCGGTCGAACATGGGCGCCTCACTCGCGCGACGCGTGCGTCCCGGCTAGGCCGGGAGAGCGACGCGCCGCAGCTTTTCGCGGTCTTGGATTCTCGGCACGACGCTGGCCGCGTCGACGACTCCGGTTCTGTACAGCTCGAGGAGCGAATCATCGAGCAGGAGCATCCCTTCGCGGGCCGCGCCCGCCATCAGGTTGTCGAGCTGATGGATCTTCCCCTCACGGATCAGGTTCGCGACCGCGCTGTTGGTGAAGAGGAGCTCGCGCGCCGCGACACGCCCGGGGGCGTCGATGCGCTTCAAGAGCACCTGCGAGATCACCGTCTTGAGCGTGAGCGCGAGCCGCGTGCGGATCTCGGCCTGATGGTCGACCGGGAAGACATCGATGATCCGGTTGATCGTCTTGGCGGCCGACTGCGTCGAGAGCGTACTGATGACCAGGTTGCCGGTCTCGGCCGCGGTCAACGCGACCTCGATCGTCTCTCGATCCCGCATCTCGCCGACGAAGATGATGTGCGGCATCTGGCGGAGCGCGCTCCGAAGGCCGCGCACGTAGCTCTGGGTATCGCGGCCGATCTCGCGCTGGTCGATGACGCAGACCTGGCTATGAAAGAAGAACTCGATCGGATCCTCGATCGTGATGATGTGCCGCGGCGTGTCGCCCTCGCGATTCAGAAACTCGAGGAAGGACGCGATGGTGGTCGACTTGCCGGCGCCGGTCGGCCCGGTGACCAGTACCAGACCGTTCGCCGTCGCCGCGAGCTGCATGATGATGCGCTGGGTGAGGCCGAGCTCGGTGTAGTGCGGGATCGTCAACGGCACCAAGCGCAACACCGCGCCGACCGAGCCCTTCTGCCGGAGCACGCTCACGCGAAAGCGCGCCACGTCGAGCAGCGAGAAGGCGAGGTCGAGCTCGAGCGTCTGCTCGAAGGCCTTCCGCTCCTCCGCGCCGAGGAGCTGATAGACCAGCGCTTCGGATTCATCGCCGGTCAGGCGCCACGTCGGATCGTGAGCCTCGAGTCGTCCGTGCACGTGATAGGTCACGGGCGAGCCGGC
>CAZZAH010000007.1:3848-20690 GCA_964652115.1 uncultured bacterium
TCGGATCGTGAGCCTCGAGTCGTCCGTGCACGTGATAGGTCACGGGCGAGCCGGCCGAGAGGATGACGTCGGACGCGCCGCGCCTTACCGCCTCCCGCAGAATGTCGCGTACGTCGGTCATCGATCACTTGCCTCGCTCGCGCGGGAGAACCTGGTCGAGCCCTTCGCTCGGCGGGACCTCGAACGCGGTGTCGCCCACGATCCTCGGCGTGATCTCGATCACGAGGTCGAGCTTGATCCGGTCGTTGCGGTGGTGCTCGAAGAGGCGGCCGAGGAGCGGAATCCGGCTCAGGAGCGGCACCCGCTTGACCGTGCGTCGATCCTGCTCCGACAAGAGCCCGCCCAAGAAGATGCGCTCGCCGTCCCGCACGCGGACGATACTGCGCGCGCGACGAACCGCGGTCTGCGGCAGATCGTCATCGGGTCCGACGAAGCCGGTGATGGTCGAAACTTCCGGCTCCACCAACGCGGTGATGTAGCCATCCTCCGAGAGGCGGGGCGTGATCTTGAGCTTCACCCCGACGTCGATCTTCTCGAGCTGGATGCTCTGGAACGCACCCGAGCTTCCGGCCGAATTGCCTAGCGACGTGATGACGACCGGCACCGTCTCGCCGGCGAAGATCTCGGCCGGCACGTTGTCGAGCGTGACCACCTTCGAGTTGGCGAGGAGCCGCGCGTTGCCGTCGGTGACCAGCGCGTCGAGCGTGACCTCGAAGGCGGAGAGCTGCCGGTACCAGTCGGCGTACTCATTCGTCCTGACGTAGCCGACGTCCTGCGGAAGCTGGCCGACGCTGCTCGTTCCGGGATCGCCCTCGGTCAGGACCGTGGTCCACTTCGTGATCTTCTCCCAGTCGATGCCCGCCTCGAGCAGCGCGGTGGTGTTGACCTCGATCACGCGCGCCTCGAGCAGCACCTGTCCCGGCTTCTTATCGAGGTTGGCGAGGATCGCCTCCACCTGCTCGATGGTCGACTGGCTCGCGCGCACCACGAGGCGATTGCCCGACACGACGGCCGACACATCTTGGCTGACCACCTCGAGCGCCTTCCGCGCCTCTTCCGCCCCTACGTACTCGAGCTCGAAGACGCGCGAGGTCAGGCCGGTCTGCGCCGCGAGCGATTGAAGATCGCCGACCAGGATCGAGGTCGCGGTGCGCTCGTAGCCGAGGCCCGCACCGCGCACCACCAGGTTGAGCGCCTCCTCGAACGGCGTGTCGTGGAGATGGATCGAGATCTTCCGCGACGCGACCTCGGGGCTGCTCACGATGTTGAGGCCGCTCCGCTGCGCCAAGATCTGCAGCACGTCGTTCACCGACGCGGCATCGGCGTCCAAGGTCACGAGCGCGGTGGTCCCCGGTGGCGTGCCCTGCGCGACGGCCGGCAGCGCGAAGAGCAGCGCCCCCACCAAGAATCCGAGGAGCCGGAGCGAAGGTCGCGGCAAGGTCAGCTTCGTTCCGGATCGCATGCGTCGCACGCCGTCCCTCCTTGTTTCATGGCTCGCCACCTCGACCGCTCCGCTTCTCATGGGAGCACCACGCTCTGCCCGTTTCGCGAGAGCGTCGCCGCGGTGGCGTTGATATCGGTCACTGTCCATCCCTGGAATTTGTCGCCGGCCCGAAGCCAGCCCGAGGTCTGTTCGCCGATCGCGACCTGGATCGTCGGCTGGCGATCGTCGTAGAGAAACGCGCGGAGCACGGGACGTTCGATCACCACCGGCGCCGGTGCTTCGGTCGCGCTCGAAGGAACGCTCGGCGCTTCGGCTCCGGCGAAGGGATCGTGGCTCGGTGCCTCCACCGCGGCGAGGAGCGCGTCGTCGCGCGTGATCTCGGTCATGATCGAAGGCTGCGTGATCGGCAGCGTGATCGGCTTGACCACCGGCCCGCGCAGCACCGCGCGCGCGACGCCGCAGGTACGGAAGCCCAGGATCAACGTGGATGCGAGCAGGATCGCAAGCATCGGCACGAGGTCCGTGCGGGCGCTCATCGCGTCGCTCCGTTCACTTGGTCGCTCCGGTCAGGATCGGGTCGTAGATCGAAAGACGCAGGTGCGCCTCGAGCCGGCCGAGCTCCAGGTTTCTTCCGATGTCGAGCGATTCGATCGTCACGAGCCTCGTTCCTCGTTCCAACTCCGTCACGCAGCGAACGAGCTGCGCATAGGTCCCATGCACGCGGAGCGAGCAGCGAATCCGCCGCAGCCCCTCGATGTCGGTCGTCGCCTCGGTCGAAAGATCGGAACGCCCGAGTCCCGCGCGCTTCACCACCACGCCGAGGTAGGAGACCGGATCGATCTCCACCTGCGCGGCGAGCGCCTCCGAGAGGATCTCGCCGCCCAGATACCGTGCGATGTCGTGCTGCTCGCGCGCCTCGCGTTCGATCGCCTGTACTTCCGCGCGCAGCCGATCCCGCTCGCCGGCCAATCGAGTCACCTCGTTCAGCTGCCTGCGCGTGAATCCAAGGTCGATCAAGAGGCCCAGGGCCAGCAGCCCGCCCGAAAGCGCCGCCGCCAACCTGAGCTGGCTCGAGATCGACGGCTTGCTACGGTCCTTTTCCTGCCGGCTCACACACCACCTTGAATCGATCCGACTCCTCGCCGCTGACGCTTCCGATTCGCACCTGCGGGAAGTCACGCGCCATCGCGGGATCCTTCCGCAGCGCTTCGACTAACTGCAGGACCGACTCCGTCTGATCCACGGATCGAATCCGCCCCTGGACGTCGAGCCGGGCTCCTCGTCCTCTTAGATCGGCCTGGCCGATGATGTTCGAAAGAATTAAGGGTGCTTCTACCAGGCGGCCCAAGGCGGCGAGCTTGGGCGACCAATCGACCCGGGCCTGCCTCGCCGCCAGGAGCTGCCGCGCCACCAGCACTTCCGGGCTCTGGGTCGTGGCATGGGCGAGCGACGCCAACCGCGCGTTCTCCGCTCGAAGTCGCGTGGCTCGGTCCTGCAGCAGCATTCCGCTCAGGAGGAGGCTGCCGATAAGGAGCAGTTGCAGCCCGGCAAGCGACGCGAGGGCGATCGTCTGACGCAGACGATCCCGCTCCGCTTGGCGGCGGCCTTCGAGCTCCGGATATAGATTGACGCGATACATCGCCCTTCCCTGAACGAAGACCGGCTTACGATTGGGTGCCGGCCATTCCCTTCGCTTCATTCGCGAGCCAGCGGCAGCATAGTCCGAACGCCGTGACCAACCGTGGGCCGGAGCCCGACCAGGCCTCCTTGTCCCATCGGCCAAGCGGATCGAGCACGCGAACAGAAACTCCCCACATCTCTGACAGGGCCGCGGGGAGATCGGCCAGAAGCGCCCCGCGTCCGGCGAGCCAGAGAGCCGCGACCTCGCGACGGTGGCGCCCACGGTAATAGGTCGCCGTCTCGCGGAGGTTTTGTGCGAGATCGCTCGCGTAGTCGGCCCAGGAGCCTGGCTCGGAGCTCGGGGGAGAGGGCACCTCGAAGCGGCGAATCAGGAGGCCGCCTTCCGGATGGGTGAGCGAGAGCTCGGCGTATTGGCTTCCAAGGTCGAGCAGGCCGACCGCGCCGGCCGACCAATCGTGTTGCGGCTCCGTCTGGAGCAGCGCGTTCAGATTCGCGAGCCCCGGCAGATCGACCACCTCAGGTTCGAGGCTGAGCCACTCGAGCGTGTGGATCGGAAGGTCGCGCGCCGACCGCGGCGACGCCACCAAGAGGAGGCGGAGCTGCTCGCCCGCTGTCTCGCCCTCCTCGACCGCCACCGCACCGGCGGGAGCAGGGCCCAGGATCTGGAGGTCGAGGCAGGCCGACTCGACGCCATCGAGAAAGAAGTGCTTCCGCGCTTCGAAGGGGAGAGCGCGCCTGAGGTCGGGCTCGCTCATCTTCGGGACGAACACCTCGCGGGCCTGAGCTTCGGGCGCGCGCAGCGCCACCGCGATCCGCCCGAGCTGCCGCTTCGTCAGGCCGAGCCGGACGAGCAATCGATCGAGGGCTTCGGATCCGAGTCGCTCTCTGTCGATCGGAGGACCGGCCGCCCATTCCTCTACTCCGGCATGCGTCGGCCGCCAATCTGCGCCCGAGCCTTCTCCGCGCACCAGCGTGACCGAGCTCGAGCCGAGGTCGATTCCGGTGCAGGCGACTCGTCGTTTGTACAAGCCTTCCTCCTTGGCGCCGAGCTATACAGAGGGAAAGCCCCGGGCTGGGCGTGATCCAACCCGGGGCGCTTTGCTTCTACAGACCGTTGATGACTGGAGGGGTGCCGTTAGCATTGATGTTGGGGATCGTCATGTCGACGGTCACGCCCGCCATCTTTTCGCCTGCCTGGCCGCTGCCCCGAATGGTCAGAGGCGTGGTCAGAGCGTTCGAGCCGCCACCCGCGGTGATCGTGTAGTCGAAGAGATCGGTCGAGGTCAGGTCCACGATTCCGGCGCCGGCTGCCGGCGGCCAAGTCGGGTTACCCGCCGCATCCGGATGCTCCTGACCGTAAGCCTTCGCCGCGGTCATGATCTCGCCGATCCGGCTGGTCGCCTCGGTCAGACGCGAGTTCTTGATGTACTTCCCGTAGATCGGAATGGCGATGGCGGCGAGAACGCCGACGATCACGACCACGACCATGAGCTCGATCATCGTGAAGCCCCGTTGACCTTTTCTGCTGCGGAAGCGATTCATTCTGTTTTCTCCTACCGGTTGCTGGCCATTTTCCCGGAGTGCTGGATCTTGGTCTGTCGTCTTCCGGGCGCGACGACGATCCTTACCACCCACGAGCGGCTAGTAGTTGTAGCCACCCTTCATGATCGCGTCCCCCAGATGGAAGATCGGGAGGAACATGGTTACGACGATGATCCCGACGATCGCTCCGACCAGCAGGATCAGAATCGGCTCGATCAGCGAGGTGAGGCTGTGCACCGCGGCCTCGACCTGGCGATCGTAGAAATCGGAAGCCTTGAGCAGCATGCCGTCGAGCTCGCCCGTTTCCTCGCCGGTCGCCATCAGCTGAAGCACCATCTCGGGGTAGCGCTTGGTCGCGCGGAAGGCGGCGGTGACGCCTTGTCCTCCGCTGATGCGCGCCTTGGCGTCGTCGATCGCGCGCTCGACCACCGCGTTGGCACTCGCGCCCTTCACCAAGTCGAGCGTCTCCAGCATCGGCAAGCCTGACTGCAGAAGGATGCCGAAGGTGCGCGAGAAGCGGCTCATCACCGCCTTGGTCACGATCGGTCCGAAGACGGGCGCGCGCAGGGTCGCCGCGTGAACCATGTAGCGGCCCGATCGCGTCCGCGACCAGACGAAGAAGGCGATTGTCGCCACCGCCACGATCAACGCGGTCAGCGGCAGGTTCGCGCGAATGGCGTGAGAGATCCCGAGCACCACGCGCGTCATCGTCGGCAGCTGTTGCCCCAGGTCCTTGTAGATGTCCTCGAAGGTCGGCACGATCTGAAGGAGCAGGAAGGCCGCCACCAGGACCGCGAAGATGAGGACGAAGACGGGATACGACATCGCCGAACGGACCTTGGTCTTGATCGCGTCGACCTTCTCGAGGTAGACGGCGAGCTCTTCTAAGATGCGGTCCAAGGTGCCGGCGCGCTCGCCCGCCTGAATCATGCTCACGTACATCGTGTTCCACACCTTGGGATGCGCCGCCATCGCGGTCGAGAGCGACTCGCCGCGTTCGAGGCGAAGCGAGACGTCGGCCACCGCGCGCGAGAGGGTCTTGTTGCCGGTGTCGGCCGAGAGACCCTTCAAGCCGCGTGTGAGCGGAATGCCGGCCGCGATCACGGTCGAGAGCTGACGGGTGAAGAGCGCCAAGTCACGCGTGCCGGTCGAGCCGATCTGCGCGTTCGCCATCCGCTCGCGCCAGGAGGCCGCGCCGCGCGCCGACCAGTCGTCGGCCACATGCAGCACGACGAGGCCGCGCGCATGGAGATGGCTTACCGCCTCGTCCATCGAGCTCGCGGCGAGCAGTCCGGTCATCTCCTCGCCGTTCTTCGCGCGCGCGACGTAAGCGAAGCTAGCCATCGAGAGCCTCCGTTCGTCCGGGCATTACTCGTCGTCCAGGCATACGCGGAGCACCTCTTCGATCGTGGTCGTGCCGGCGCGAACCTTCTCGAGCCCGGCTTGGCGAAGCGTCTTCATTCCCGCGGCGATGGCGGCGCGCCGGACCACGTCGGCCGGGCGACTCTCGGCCACCAGATTGCGCAGCGAGGGCGTCAGGGAAAGCAGCTCGAAGATGGCGACGCGGCCGAGGTAACCGCGCTGGCGGCACTCCGCGCAGCCCGCGCCGCGACGGAAGCGAATGCCGCGAAGCTCCGCCAACGCTTCGTCTCCGCGACGCATGGTCAGCGCAGAGAGAAGCTCGGCCGACGGTTCGTAGTCGACCAGGCAGTAGCTGCACGAACGACGCACCAGACGCTGCGCGGCGACGAGCGAGAGAACGCTCGCCGCCTGGAACGGCTCGACCCCCATCGAGACCAAGCGGGTGGCGGTGGCGCAGGCATCGTTCGCGTGAATCGTGCTCAAGACGAGGTGACCGGTGAGCGCGGCACGGACCGCCAGCTCGGCCGTCTCCTGATCGCGGATCTCGCCGACCATGATCACGTCGGGATCCTGACGAAGGAACGAGCGCAGCGCGGTCGAGAAGGTCAGCCGCTTCCGCTCGTTCACCTGCACCTGATTGACCCGGCCGATCTGGTACTCGACCGGATCCTCGACCGTGACCACGTTCCGCGTTTCGTCGCGCAGCTCAAGCAGCGACGAGTAGAGCGTGGTCGACTTGCCGGAACCGGTCGGCCCGGAGACGAGGATCATCCCGTAAGGCTGGTGAATCGCGTGACGGAAGGCCTGCTCCTCCGACGCTTCGAGTCCGATGGCGCGCAGGTCGAAGTCGAAGGTCGACTTGTTGAGGAGCCGAAGCACCAGCTTCTCGCCGTGAATCGTGGGGATGGCCGAGACGCGAACGTCGACGTCGCGCCCATCGGCGCGGGTGGTGAATCGACCGTCCTGCGGCGCGCGGCGCTCCGCGATGTCCATCTGCGCGAGAATCTTGATGCGGCTGACGAGCCCGGTGAAGACCGAGCGCGGCGGCGTGAGCGCGTCGTTCAGCATGCCGTCGATCCGATAGCGAATGACGAGGGCGCGCTCCGTCGGCTCGACGTGGATGTCGGTCGCGCGTTCTTGCAGCGCTTGCGAGAGGATCTGCTCCACGAGCTTGACGATCGGCGCATCGAGAGCGCGGCGCTTGGCCTCGTCCTCGTCGAGCTCTTCGTCCTCACGCGCGGTGGCGCCGAGGACGATCGCCGCCTCTTGCACCGCGCGTTCGACGCCGCGGTTGCCTTCGACCTGGCCGTAGTGGCGATCCCGCAGCCGCGCGATGGTCTCGGCCGGAGCGAGCAGCACCTCGACCTCACGCCGCGCCAGCCCGCGCAGCGCATCGAGCGCCATCACATCGAGCGGATCGGACATCGCGACGGTGAGCTTGGCCGGCGTGGCTCGCAGGGGAATGACGCCGTAGCGCCGTGCCACCTCGTGAGGAATGACCTCAGCCGCGGCCGGCTCGACACGATCTTGCGTGGGATCGAAAAGGCGGAGCGAGAGCTGCTGCGCGAGAGCCTGGATCAGATCGGTGTCACGGATCCAACCGCGCCCGCAGAGGATCTCGCCGATGCGCTGATGCGTGCGCGCATGCTCGGCGAGAGCTTCGGCTAGCTGGATTTGATCGAGCACCCCGCGGCTGACCAGAAGGTCGCCCAGGCTTACGTGTCGGGCTGGCATGCTGCTCCATCGTCCGTCCGCGGGACGCGCGTAACGCTCGCGGCGGCGCTCACTCTTGGAGTGAGCATTCGTTCGCCAGCTCCTCGCACCGTACTTCCTCGTGGGCGAGCCGGCGGGACCGGGAACATAACCTGCCCGATCGGCTGCCTGCCAATCGGCGTAAGTCCGCCTCGCCATGTGCGCGGGGCGGGTGAACCCTCAGACCTTCGTGACCTTCAGACTGAGTGATCTAAAGGCCTTAGTGACCCAGAGACCTTACTCGACTCCGATAAAGTTTAACAGGTCGCGAGCGACTTCGATCGGATTGTTGCTGTCCGACTAAAATCTCTGCTCTTTGTGTATGTAAACGTCCGTTGCCTGTACTGTCCATCGAGAGGTCAGTTTCTGGCCGACGCGCCGCTCTCTATGTCAACGTGTCCGCCCCAGGCGTCAAGCACGCGAAAGCCGAAGCGCAGGACCCGGGGAGCGGCGGGATCGACACTGAAAATAGCTCTCTCCAGATGAAGTGGCGACTGTCGCGCGCCGGTGGAATCGACAACCGTGCTTTCCGCGTCACTGAACTCAAAACGGCCGAGGACGCCGCCATCCTTGTCGAAGATGGCGAAGCCGTCGCCCGAGTCGGTTTCGATCTCCCGGTGCGGGAGCTGGTAAGCGTGGAAATAGGCGCCATCTCTCGCGCGCCGACTAATCGTTTGAGCAAGTTGGGTTGCCTCGCGCTGCGCGACCAACTTATGGCTGCCTTCGCGAAAGCTTCGCTGCGTGACGAGGTACACCTCGCCCGCGCCCATCAGCACCACCGCGATGAGGGCGATACCGATGAGGAGCTCCACCAGCGTGAAGCCGGCGCGGCTAGAACGGATTGACGGCAACCCAGGTCTCCTCCCAGTGGTCCTTGCGATAGACGCCGGTCAGTGGGAAGGCAGGAGGCGTGCGCGCGGTCACACGCGGGTCGTAGTGGTAATTCTTTGCGTAGCCATGGGTGATTACACCCCCATTGTTCACCGTGCCGACCGCGCCGCGATACTTCTGAATGAGTCCACCCCAGATGGTGAGGATGCCGCGCGGCGCGAATTGATCGTGCGATTCCGACTTGATCGACGTGTTGAGCGCCATCAAGACCGCGTTGACCTTGAGGTCGACGGCGTTCGCCGGGTTGTAATCGAAGATGATGTTCTGCCCCGCCACCACGCCGAGGAGATCGTTGCAGCCCGGCAGAGGTGTCCCCGCAGCGTCGGATGCGAGGTAGGTCAGGTCATCGACGATGATCACGTCCTGCTGCCCCGCCAGCGTGAGCTCGCCGTCGAGCACGCCCGAGATCTGGAGGTCGAGATCGCAGTAGACGACACGGCTCGCCAAGGTGCTGATGTCGACCGCGGTCCACGCGCCCGGCGGATTGGTCACGCGATAGCGAAGCCAACCATTCGCGGGGCCGACCTCGTTCTTGCCCAGCTCCACGTCGGATGCTTGCGCGAGCAGGAGCCCGTCCGTCAGCGCCTGGTCTCTTAGGTCGAGCGTTTCCGACGGAAGCGGAATCGGTGCGACATTGAGCTCGAAGCCGTCGCCGAAGACGGGGTTGTTTCCTCCGACCGGCCAGCCTCCCGGGTCGTAAACGTTAAAGCCTGGATTGCCGACCATGTGATCCGCGGCCGAGGTGACATGGCTGACGAAGGTCGGGCTTCCGTGAATGTGAAAGACGCCGTTCGAGTGCACGCGCCCTTCCAAACGGTCGGCGCTGACGAACCAGATCACCTGGCCGCCGGGGCTCGTTTCGTCGACGGTGAAGTAGGCGTACTTGGCGAACGATTCCATCACGATGCGCTGAAGCACGCGTCGTTCGCGGCCGCGCGATCGCCCGATCGACTCGACCAGGAAGGCCTTCTCCGCCCGAAACGCGGCGGAAGTGTCGACGCGCACGTGAACGCTGTAGGTCCCGCCCGAAGGACCGATCTCGTCGGTGTAAGGATCGACGTCGAAGTCGGGCGGCCGATAGAGCCCGGTCATCCAGCGGATCGCGCGCTCCTTGCCTGCTTCCGCGAGCCAGAAGGCGCGCTGCGATTCGAGATCGGACTGCGTGAGGTGGGTTTCGCCCCCCGCCATGTGCAGAAACCCGAGCGAGAGAATCCCGGCCGCGAGTAGGACGAGCACGACCCCGACGAGCGCGTAGCCCGACTCGGAATCTCGATCGCGCCGCGATGACGCGCGGCGATTCGTTCGTTGCGTGCTCATGCTCAGTTGTTGAAGACGAGGGTGGCGAGCGACACGGTTCGGTTGGCGCCGGCGGCGGCGCGCCAGGTCACGACCGAGCGCAGGGTCTTGACGTTCGCCTCGGGCGCGTTGTCCTCCACCGTCACCTCCACCGCAAAGTCGATTCCCTCGACCGGCCGCGTCTCCGAGAAGGGGACGATCTGGTCGAAGGGCAAGCCGGCCGAGCGCTCCATCGTCTCCTGCGCGAGGAGAACGGCGACGCGTTTCGCCTCTTCTTGATCGAACCAGAAGCGCCCTTTGGCGAAGAACTCGACCGTGCCGATCGCGATGATCGAAACGATGAGGGTCGCGATCACCACCTCGATGAGGCTCGCGCCGGCGCGCGGATCTCGCTCGCGAAGGGGATGCGTGGAAGCGATGAAGTCAGACATCGCTTCCAGTATTCCGCCGCGCGGATCCTGGCGTCAACGAGTACCGCGCCTCTGTACAACCGAGCGAGTGACGTCGGCGCGCTTTGGGCTTGATCGCGCGCCGCTCCTCGCGTGATCGCACGCGCCGCGCCGCTTTGGGTCGCCCGGCCCAATGGTCCCGCGCTTCTGTTCCTGCTAAGGTGCTCGCCGGTTCAGCCACGAGAGGAGCTATCGATGAGTCGACCCGATCCTCACTCGCACTTCGACGACGCTCAGCCGAGGACCAAGCACGTTCGGCTTCGCCTCGCGGTCGATTTCGATCGGCGGAATCTGCGCGGGGATTGCACGCTGGTGCTCGCTTCCACTGGCGCGGGGCGACTCGACCTCGACACGAGCGGGCTCTACGTCGAAGGGGTGAGCGTGCCGGGCATCCACGCGGTGCCTTATGAGTTGGGCGAGGTCGAGCCGATCCTGGGGCAACGTCTTCGCATCCATCTTCCGCCGGGCACCTCGGAGGTGACGGTTCGCTACCGCACGACCGAAGCGTCGACCGCGCTCCAGTGGCTGGAGCCGGCGCAGACCGAGGGCAAGCGGCATCCCTTCCTCTTCAGTCAATGCCAGGCGATTCACGCGCGCACGGTGGCGCCGCTGCAGGACTCTCCGATCGCGCGCATCAGCTACAGCGCGGAGCTGACCGTGCCTCGGCCATTGAGCGCGGTGATGTCGGCCGCGCCCGGCGCGATCGATGACGCGGGACCTGACGCGCGCGTCTTTCGCTTCGAGATGCCGCAGCCGATTCCGCCGTACCTCCTGGCGCTCGCGGTGGGGGAGCTCGGGAGCCGTGACCTCTCCTCGCGCTCGCGCGTGTGGGCCGAGCCCGAGATCGTCGCCCGTGCCGCCTGGGAGTTCGCCGAGGTCGAGTCGATGATCGCGGAAGCCGAGGCGCTCTTCGGTCCCTACGATTGGGAGCGCTTCGATCTGATCGTGCTTCCGCCCTCCTTCCCCTACGGCGGGATGGAGAATCCGAGGATGACCTTCCTCACGCCGACGCTTCTCGCCGGCGATCGATCGTTGGTCGACGTATTGGTGCACGAGCTCGCGCACTCGTGGACCGGCAACTTGATCTCGAACGCCACCGCCGATCACTTCTGGTTGAACGAAGGCTTCACCGTCTGGGCCGAGCGCCGCATCCTCGAGGCGCTTCATGGCGAGGACACGGCGATCCTGAGCTGGGCGCTCGGCGAGCATGCCCTCGATCGTGATCTCGCACGCCTGGGCGCCGACTCGCCGGTCACGCGGCTTCGCACCGATCTTCGCGGCATCGACCCCGATGAAGCGTACTCGCTCGTTCCGTACGAGAAGGGCGCGCGGCTGCTCCATCTGCTCGAGAAGAGCGCCGGCCGCGATCGCTTCGATCGCTTCGTCAGGACCTACATGGCGCGCTTCCGCTTCTCGTCGATCACGACCGAGCAGTTCACCGCGCTGCTCGAGGAGGAGCTGCCCGGCGTTGCCGCTTCGGTCGATGCCGACGCCTGGCTGCACCAACCGGGGAAGCCGGCGAACGCGCCGGTCTTTCGATCCTCGCGCCTCGACGAGGTCGAGTCGCTTGCTCGCGCCTGGCCGACGCGTCCGAGCGAGCCGCAGGTCAAGGCCTGGAGCGCGACCGAGCGACAGCTCTATCTGCAGAATCTGCCGCGCCGGCTCGACGTGGCGTCGCTCGAGTGGCTCGATCAAACGCTCGAGCTTTCGCGAAGCCGGAACTACGAGATCCTGGTCGAGTGGCTCGTGCTCGCCATCGGCAACGGCTACACCCAGGTGTACGCGCGCACGGAGGAGGTCGTCGGCTCGGTCGGACGCATGAAGTACCTCCGACCTCTCTATCGCGCGCTCGGGCACGACGCGAGCACGCGCGAGCTCGGCCGCCGGGTCTTCGCGCTCGCCTCCGCCGGATATCACCCGATCTCCCGCCGCGTGGTCGAGGAGACGATGGCGGGATGGTCGGAGAGCGCGGCGTCGTAGTCGGCATGTCGGTCGCGGCGCTGATCGTTCTCGGGGCGCTCTTCGCGCTCCGCGCGGTGATGACCTTTCGCCCGTCATCTTGGCTCTGGGGCCTCGACACGTTGGCGGACGCACCGCCGCTGATGAAAGGCGCGGGGCTCCTGCTGGCGTTGCTCGGCGTCGTGCTCGCGTGGCGTGCCCGGAGCGCGCCGCACCCGAGACGCTCGCGGGCGTGGATTCTCTGGGCCGCCGTGCTTCTCGCGTTCGGGATGCTCGCGGCGATGCCTTGCCGCCACCTGCTCCTCGGTGACGGACAGACCTACGTCTCGGCGATGGATCGAGGAGTGCATGTCTCCGGCACCGCGCATCGCGAGCCCTTGCCGGTCGCGGTCGTCGACGCGGTCCATCGTGCGCTGGGCGGCCCGGCGCTTCGAGCCTTCGCCGTGACCGGACTTCTGCTCGGCCTGCTCACGCTCGTTCTCGCGGCGCTCATCGCGCGCGAGCTCTCCGAGGATTCGGGGACGCAGCTTGCGATCTTCGCCGTGATCGCGCTCGGAGGTGGGCTACAGCTCTTCGCGCGCTATGCCGAGTACTACGCCTTCGCGCTCGCGGCCGCACTGCTTCTCCTCTGGGCCGCGCTTCGCTGGATTCAGGGGCGCGGCTCCTTCCTCCTGGTCGCTCTGACCTACGTCGTGGCCGGGCTCTGCCACGCGATCTTTCTCTTTGCGGCTCCCGCGATGATCTACCTCGCATGGCTTGCCTGGAAGCGAGGCGAGCGAAGGAGCGTTCTTCATGCCTGCGTGCTCGCGCCGCTCCTGGGAGTTGCGGCCCTTCTGCTCCTTCACTATCCCTTCAGCGAGATCGCGAAGGAGGCGTCGCGCGGAAGCATGTTTCTTCCGCCGATCGGGGCGCGCACGGAGCGGACGCCGTACACCGCCTTCGCGCCCGCGCATTGGATCGAGCTCTTCGATCTGGTGGCGCTGATCGCGCCGGGTCTGCTCGTGGCGTTGGTGCTGCTCCCCTCGCGTCGCGCGCGCTGGACGGAGACGCAGCGATTCGCCGCGCTCCTCGCGCCGGGCACGCTCTTCTTCGTGCTCTTCGCGCAGGCGGAGCTCGGCACGCCGCGGGACTGGGACCTCTACGTCGTCCCGATCACGCTCCTTGCCTTTGCGGCGATCACACGAGCGGCGCAGGGAGAGGAGCGCGGGCGGATCGGCGCCCTCGGACCCGCTCTGCTCGTAACCGGGCTCGTGACCGCCGGGGCATGGCTGTCGTCGAATCACGCTCCGACCGAGGCGCGCGGACGGCTCGCGCGGACCGGGGAGAACGCGGCGCTCTACGGCCCGAAGAGTCGAGGCGAGCTGTGGCGCTATCTCTCCTCTTCCTTCGCGGCAAGCGGCGATCCCACGCTCGCGATTCGGAGCGCTGTCCGCGCGATCGAGTCCGAGCCCGACGATCGGCAGAACTACCGCATGCTCGCGAGCCTTCGGATCGAGCAACGCGGCAACAGCGCGAGCAGCGTCGAGTCGGCGGTGCAGCAGACCTTCCAAGACCTCAACGGGATCCACTATCGCGAGGGCTACCTCTACCACGGTCTCGCCTTCAGCACCGCCTTGGCCGGACGTCTCGACCTCGCTTTGTGGGCGGCGGAAAAGGGCGCGCAGGCGGAGCCGAAGAACGCGGAGATCGCGGCGACGCTCGGCGACATGCTCCGCCGCCTCGGACGCGACGCGGACGCGGGCCGCGCGTACGACGCGGCGCTCGCGCTCGATCCCAACCTGCCTCGCGCGCGGGTGGGCGCGGCCACCTTGCGCGGCATCGCCGGCGATCAGGCGGCGCTACGCGCGGGAGTGGTCGATGCCCTTCGCCGCGCGCCGTGGTCTCCGCAAGCACAGCAGTTTCAGCGCCTGGTCGAGAGCGGCCAAACGAATCCCGAAGCGCTCCGCGCCTACGTCTACGTGCGTTGAGGCGCGGTTGCCGGGTTGGTGCCGTGCACCAGGATCTGCACCGGCGCTTGGATCGGCCGGCGAACATGCACCTGCGCGAAGCCGGCCTCGCGCAGAAATCCTGAGTACTCCTCCGCGGAATAGCAGCTCGCGTTCGAAGTGACGTGGAAGAAGAGTGAGGTCGCGTCTCCGATCAGCTCGGGCCGCGCTTCGGCGCGCCTCCGTTCCATGTCCCAGATGCCGATCGTCGCGTCCGCGGTCATCGCATGGCGCGCGCGCTTCAGCATGTCGACGATCACCTCGGGTCGATAGTGGTGGACGATGTTCGCGAGCAGCACCGCATCGACGCCGGTGCCGAAGTCATCGTGGGTCAGATCGCCGGGCGCATGCAGCACGAGCTCCTCGATGCCCGCCTCGCGCGCGAGCGCACGCGCATGCTCGATCGCCGACGGCAGCTCGAGCACGGTTGCCCGCAGCGGCGGATGCTTTCGACAGATCTCCGCCGCGAAGAGTCCATGCGATCCGCCGATGTCGAGCAGCGTGCGCGCCCCTCGCTTGATCGGCATCAGCGACGCCACGATCTTCTTCGCCAAGGAAGCCATCTCGAGCATCGCGCGTTGGTAGTCGGCCCAGACCTTCTCTTCCGTGAGCGAGCCATGGAGATCGATTCCGCGGCCCGAGACGAGCAGCTCTTCCAGCCGCCCGATCTGCTCCCACTGCCAGTAGTTGAACTCGGCGAATCCGGTGAGGTCTTGCGGCGAGCCGCGAAGCATGGTGCGGCGTCCGAGGTCGCCGAGCTCGAAGCGACCGTCCGCGCCGCGCACGTAATCGCGCGAGCAGAGGAGCCGAAGCAGGAGCTCGAGCATCGCCGGATCGAGCTTGAGCTCGCGAGCGAGGTCGTCGGCCTTGCGCGGGCCCGCGCGAAGTCCTTCGAAGACCCCGAGTCGAACCGCCGCCATGATGGCGCGCGTCTGCAGCAGCGGCATGAGGAAGTCCAAGATCGGAATCGGAACGCTGTCCGAACGAAGCGCGATCTTCTCGACCAGCCCGACCGGGATTGGGCCGTATTTCACGCTGCCTCCTTCGTCACGATTGGATGGTTTCTAACGCAGCCGGACGACGCGCGTGGACTCGGCGCTACGGCCGGGAGGACGAAGGAAGTACGCCCCGGCCGGAACCTCGCGCCCTTTGTCATCGCGGCCGTCCCAATCCCAGCCTCCTGATGGCGCTTCGAAGAGGCGGCGGATCTCGCGTCCGTCGCTGTCGTAGATCCGAAGCTCGCCCGGCGCCGCGCGCGAGCCGCGGTTCGCGCGCACGATGCGCGTGGTCGCACGGAATGGATTGGGCGAAGCTCGGAGTGTCGCGGCCAAAGGCGAGGGACCATCCTCCACCGCGACCGGCGCGCTCGGAATCAGCGACACATACACATCCTGATTGCCGGCGCGCGAATCCTGATAGAAGGGATAGGCCGTGTCGCTCGTCGCCGTGATGCCGTTGTAATCCCCGATGAAGTCGACGCTCGTGTCCCAGGGAAGCACCGGCACGAAGCCCGACCCGGTCACGCGCACGTTCGCTTCCCACGTCACGCCTCGATCGAGGGAGCGCGCGTAGTAGACGTCGATCAACGAGCCATTCTGCCGCCGGTCATACCACACGCAGTGCGCCACGCCGGAGGGATCAAAGGTCACCCAGGGGAAGAACTGCGCGGTCGTTCCCGCATCATCGTTCACGCGGATCGGCGCGCTCCACGTCGTTCCCTGATCGGTGGAGCGGATGGAGAGGATGTCGGCGTTGCCGAACGCCTGGTCGTTCCAGACCACGACCAGATCGCCGGTCACAGGGTCCGCGTCGGCCGACGGCAGGTTCACGATGCGAAAGCCGCCGGGCAGCGTCGAGGGGAGCGGGTTCATCGGGACGATGCCGCGATCGATGCTCCAGTTCGCGCCCTGATCGGTCGAGCGCGAGACCCAGAGGCTGTCCTGAAAGCTGTCGCGCCAGAAGACGTAGTACGCGCCGTTGGGCGCGATCACGGGGCAGGCGCCATTGCCGCCGACCGAGTGGTTCGCGAGCACGTGGTTCGCGCCGAAGGTCACGCCGCCGTCGGTCGAGCGCACGGTTCGAATCTTCGCCGGGCTGAAGCTGAAGTCGGCCCAGCCGAGCAGCACCTCGGAGCCGCGCGCGTCGATGTACGGCTTGTCGTCGAAGCCGCCGTTCTGCGTCGCGTCGACCGGGTTGGACCAGGTGGCCGCGTCATCGGTCGAACGACGAACGAAGATGTCGTAGTCGCTGCCGCCGAATTGCCCGCCGGACGCGAGACAGGCGTAGTACCAGCGCCCGCCTCCTCCCGCGCGCACGGCGGGATCGCTCGTGGCGCTGAAGCTGCCGAAGTTGAACGTCGACCAGGAATGCCCACCGTCGGTCGAGCGGCCCACGCCCATGACGAGCGTGGTTGCGGTGTAGTTGTTCCATCCAGCGACCAGCACCGATCCATCGACGGCGATCGAGGTCTCGTTCTGCGTGTGGCCGTCGTCGGCGTTCAGGCGATGCTCCTCGAAGAGGC
>CAZZAH010000007.1:20790-25325 GCA_964652115.1 uncultured bacterium
GCGGGCTCGCGACCGACCCACAGCGCCGTGACCGCGGCGAGCGGAATGCACGCGAGGAGGATTCGGCCGGGCATGAGTCGCGGTGGATGGTGGTCCGACATCGTTGCTCTTCCTCTGCACGGGGTTGGAACGGAACGGTCGCTTCTCGCCGCGGACCTTCCCTCGTGGAAAGCGCGGCCGTGTTAGTTTACGACGCGTGGAATCAGCCTCCGAAAGAAAGTCCCGCATCTATCGCCTTCGCTCGCTCTCCGCGATCGAGCGGGAGATCGTCGGCTGTGAGGCGTGCCCTCGGCTTCGCGAGTATTGCGCCGAGGTGGCGAGGGTGAAGCGAGCCGCCTACCGCGCGGAGCCCTACTGGGGGAAGCCGGTCCCCTCGTTCGGCGACCCGGCCGCGCGAATCTTGTTGATGGGGTTGGCCCCCGGAGCGCACGGCTCCAATCGAACCGGGCGCATGTTCACCGGCGATTCGTCGGGCGACTTCCTCTACGCCGCCCTCCATCGCGCCGGGCTCGCGAATCGAGCCTTGGCCAAGTCGAGGGACGACGGGCTCGAGCTTCGCGACGTCTATATCGCGGCGGTCGGGCGCTGCGCGCCGCCGGGCAACAAGCCCGATCCCGAGGAGCTCGAGCGATGCCTCCCCTTCCAGGCGCGGGAGCTGAGCTTGCTGACGCGGCTCAAGGTGATCGTGGCGCTGGGGAAGATCGCGTTCGACGGCACATGGCGTGCGCTCGGGGAGCACGGCGTGGTGCTGGGAACGCCGCGGCCTCCCTTCGCGCACGGCGCGGTTTTCAGCGTCGGCGGTCCCTTTCCCACCGTGATCGCGTCCTATCATCCGAGCCGGCAGAACACGCAGACCGGCCGGTTCACGCCGCGGATGCTGGACGATGTGCTCGAGCGCGCGAAGGAGCTCGCCGCCCTGAAGGACTAGTGCCAGGCATCCATGCTTCGGGGGCGGGTCCCAATTTGCCTCCGCGAAGCCACATCTCTGCAATAGGTCATGCGTACTCTGTCCGGGCGGCGGAAGCAGACTCGCCTCCGTTCCCAAACTAGCGTCCTTCCCAAAGTGGACAGGCCCACCCGAGCGGGCTCACGTTACAGGCAGGCTCACAGCTCCCCGGCATCGCCGGTCATCGCGCGGTATTGTATTCAAGAGCCGCGTGAATGCGGTCTTGGGGATAACGAGCCCATCGGGTCGACTGTCACACTGCCGGATGGCGCTGCCTCATCGAGAGGTAGGCGCCGCCATGGGTGAACGAAGGGAGCGGCATGGCGAGCGGAAGCGCGGAAGGTTCGCAGGACGTCATTCTCGCGCAGGACCTCCGTCGCGAGTATCGAGTCGGCAACGAAATCGTGCGTGCGCTTCGCGGAGCGAGCCTCCGGATTCGGCGCAACGAATACGTTGCGATCATGGGGCCATCAGGCTCGGGCAAGAGCACCTTGATGAACGTGCTCGGATGCCTCGACACGCCGGACGGCGGCGAGTACAGGCTGAACGGCACGCTCGTATCGAACTTGAGCGATCGAGAGCTCGCCCGGGTCCGGAATCGCGAGATCGGATTTGTCTTTCAAACTTTCAATCTGCTCGCGCGGACGTCGGCGCTTCGCAATGTCGAGCTTCCGCTCCTCTATGCCGGCATTCCCGCGGCGGAGCGTCGACGCCGCGCGACCGGTGCCCTCGAGCGCGTTCGGCTCGCCGATCGAATGCACCATCGGCCGAATGAGCTCTCCGGCGGACAGCGGCAACGCGTCGCCATCGCGCGCGCCCTCGTCACGCACCCCGCGCTTCTTCTCGCGGATGAGCCGACCGGCAACCTCGACAGCAAGACCGGCGACGAGGTCATGGAGCTCTTCGACGCGCTTCACCACGAGGGGCAGACCATCATCGTGGTCACCCACGAGCACGACATCTCGGAGCGGGCGCATCGACGTGTGGTCCTACGCGACGGCGCGATCGAATCGGACGAGCTCACCGCACGCGGCAAGGCTCGCGGTACTTCTTCCGAGCGGCAGGCCGAGCCGACGGCGACCGGTTCCCGCGGGGCGGATGCATGAGGCGCGCCGCGCTAGCTCTTCTGGGAGTGCTGCTTTCGCTGGGAGTCTTGCCGGGCGAGTCCCTGGCCCAAGGATCGAGTGAGGCGCCCGAGGGTCGCGTCGACTCCTCCTCTCCGGAGCCGGCGCGGCCCGAGGCGCCAGATTCTCTAGCCACCCCGATCACACTCGAAACCGCGCTTGAGATGGCGCACACGGGCTCGCCGGATGCCATCGCCGCGCGCGGACAGCTCGAGACCTCCGCCGCCGCGGTCCGTTCGGGCTATGCCGCGTTCATCCCCAGCCTCTCCGTCTCGGCCCGAAGCTCGCGCCGCTTTCCTGCCGGCGCAGGCACACGTCGAGAGGGAGATCAGCTGATCACCGTTCCGAGCGATCCGTGGTCCTCCAGTGTCGGCATGAGCGCGAGCCTTGACCTGTTCAACGGCGGCCGGCGCATCTTCGAGCTGCAGCAGGCCAAGGCCGGCGTGAAGGAGGCGGAGGCCGGCGAGGAGCTCACGCGCTATCAGGTCGATCTCGCGGTGAAGCAGCAGTTCTTCGCGGTGCTGGCGGCGCGCGAGGCTTCGATGGCGGCGCAGGCTCAGCTCGATCAAGCGAGGGAGCAGAGCCACGCCGTGTCGCTTCGCGTAAGAGGCGGCTCCGCGACCGTGTCCGATTCCTTGAGGGCCGAGATTCAACTCCGGAACGCCAAGCTCGCGGTTTCCTCGGCGCGAAACGACATCCAGGTCGCGGCGGCTTCGCTTACACGCACCGTCGCCGCGCCCTATCCGGTGACCGCGGCGGACGAGGCGCTCGAGGCGCCGGCCCCCGCTCCGCTCGATGAAGCCGAGGTCGCGCGTCTGGCGGAAGCAGGGCCTGCGGTGGTTGAGGCCGAGGCGAGGCTGGCGAGTGCTCACGCCGCGCGTTCCGCGAGCTGGTCCGGCTACCTTCCTTCGCTCTCGGCGTCCTATAGCCAAGGTGGAGCAGGCAGCGGGCGGGCTCTGGGCGGAGGCTTGAACGAGCTCGAGCACAGCGGATCCTACGGGGTCTCTCTTTCCTTCCCGCTCTTCAATCAGCTGGCGCGGGAGGAAGGGGTGATCCGGGCGCGCGTGGCCGAGACGAACGCTGAGGCGAACTACAACGACGCGAGGCTCGCGGCGCGCGAGGCGGCGGTGCGATCGCTCGGCACGCTGCGGATCGCCGCGGAACGGCTCGAAGCGCAGGAGGCGACGGTCGCCTCGGCCGAGGAGGACCTTCGCGTGCAGGAGCAGCGCTATTCCTTGGGTGCGAGCACGCTGCTCGATGTCCTGACCTCGCAGACGCAGCTCAACTCGGCGCGCGAAGCCTTGATCCGCGCGCGTTACGACCAGCGCATCGCGAGAGCCGAGCTCGAAGCATTGCTCGGCCGCGCGCTCTAGTTGAACAACCACGCGGTGCGAGTCCGCGCGATGGGAGGATTCGTGAGTCGCAGCCTGATCATCCGGACCTTGGCGCCGGCGCTCGCCTTTCTCGCGATCGCCTGCGCGAAGAAGGAAGCGACGCAGACGGTGGTGCCGACCGAGAACGCCGAGCGCCGCGACATCGTGCTCACGGTCGAGGCGACCGGCACGCTCGAGCCGATCAACGTGGTCGAAGTGAAGTCGAAGGCCTCAGGCCAGATCATCAAGATGCCGGTCGAGATCGGATCGGTGGTGCATGCGGGCGAACTTCTGGTGCAGATCGACACGCGTGACGTGAAGAACGCCTATGACCAGGCGGCGGCGGCGCTGGCGGCGGCGCAAGCGAGGTCCGCGGTCGCGGCCGCGCAGCGCAAGCGATCGGATGATCTGGTGGCGGGCCGCGTGATCACCGCGGTCGAGCACGAAACGGCGGTGCTGGACGACGCGAACGCGCAGTCGGCCCTGATCAAGGCGTCGACCGATCTCGACCTCGCGAAGCAGCGGCTCGAGGACGCCACGGTCCGCGCGCCGATCAGCGGAACGGTGCTCGCGAAGCCGGTGTCGGTGGGACAGGTGATCTCCTCCGCGACTTCATCGGTGAGCGGCGGCACCACGCTCCTTCAGATGGCCGATCTTTCGCGCGTTCGCATGCGGACGCTGGTGGCCGAGACCGATGTCGGTCGCGTTCACGAAGGACAGGAGGCGTCGGTCGTGGTCGACGCGCACTCCGATCGCACCCTCGCCGGCGTGGTGGAGAAGATCGAACCGCAGGCGGTGGTCCAGCAATCGGTGACGATGTTTCCGGTGCTCGTATCGATCGGCAACGAAGAGGGCCTCTTGATGCCGGGGATGAACGGCGAGGTCACGATCCAGGTCGACGCGCATCGCGACGTCGTGGCGGTCCCAGTCGATGCGGTGCAGAGCGTGAAGAATCTCGAGTCGGTGGCGAAGAGCCTCGGCATGAACACCGACTCGCTTCGCACCTCGATGCGCGGGCGGGCGATGCCGGGCGGCGCCATGGCGGCGAGCAATCCGTCGGGTGCCGAGCAGGGCGCGCGTCGCGTAAGGCGA
>CAZZAH010000007.1:25425-26909 GCA_964652115.1 uncultured bacterium
GCGGTCGTGCTGGTCAGTGCGCTCGAGCTGCAGCAGCAACGCTCCGAAACGCAGACTCGAATCCGCCAGCGCGTCGGCACCGGCGTCCCCGGCATGACCGGCGGAAGCACGACGCGGCCCGGCTCCGGCCAACGCAGCAGCGGCGGCGGGAGGTAGCGATGCTCCTCGGCGAGACGGTCATGGTTGCGCTCGACGCACTGCGCGCGAACAAGCTCCGGTCGTTCCTGACCATGCTTGGAATCGTGATCGGCGTTTCCGCCGTCATCGCGATGGTGGCGCTGGGTCGCGGGGCGCAGCAATCGGTCAAGGAGCGGATCGCTTCGCTCGGTACGACGCTGCTGACGGTGAACGCGGGACAGTCGCGCGGCGGACCCGGCGGGGTTGCCTCGGCCACCGATCGCGCCGCACTGACCTTCGATGACGCCGAGGCGCTTCTCACGCGAGGCACCAAGTTCGTTGCGGTGCAGCCCGAGGTCTCGCGCGGCCTTCAGGTGCAGTTCGCGAGCCAGAACACCAACACGACGATCGTCGGCACGACCGCGAACTTCCTCCAGGTGCGCATCTACACGATCGCCGCCGGCCGCATGTTTACCGATGGCGACGACGCCGCGCGAAGGCGCGTTGCGGTTCTCGGCTCGCAGGTGGCGCAGGATTTAGGGATTACTTCCCCCGCAGCGATCATCGGCCAATCGGTTCGGATCAGCGGCGCGCAGTTCGAGGTGATCGGCGTGCTCGCGTCGAAGGGGCAAGGGCCCGGCTTCGGCAACCCCGACGATCAGGTGGTCATCCCGATCCAGACGGCCCGCTATCGATTGATCGGCGGCGATCGTCTCCGATCGATCAACGTGCTCGCGTCGAGCGAGGCCGAGATCACTCCGGCCATGACCGAGATCCAGAAGATCCTCCGGCGCGAGCATCGACTCGCCAGCGGTGCGGAGGATGACTTCCAGATCCGCAACCAGGCCGACTTCCTCAACACCCTCGGCGACACCACCAAGATTTTCACCATGCTCCTCGCGGGCATCGCGACGGTGAGCCTGCTCGTCGGCGGCATCGGCATCATGAACATCATGCTGGTGTCGGTGACCGAGCGGACGCGCGAGATCGGCGTGCGAAAGGCGATCGGCGCGACCAAGGAGAACATCCTGCTTCAGTTCTTGATCGAGGCGGTGGTGCTCTGCCTCTTGGGCGGGATGATCGGCGCCGCGCTCGGCTGGGGCACGGCGGTCGTGTTGCACATGGCGTTCAACTGGAACACGTCGGTCAGCTGGTCGTCGGTCGCGATGGCCTTCGCCTTCTCGGCGGTGGTCGGCATCGTCTTCGGCGTGTGGCCGGCGCGACGTGCGGCCGGGCTCGATCCGATCGACGCGCTTCGCTACGAGTAGGCCTCGTCAGACATCGCTGGACTCGGCCCGCTGCTTCTTGGGAAAGTGGGCCACCCCGGTCTCGCGCATGCGGGGCCTCGAACCAGGAGGAGGCACCAT
>CAZZAH010000008.1:0-2755 GCA_964652115.1 uncultured bacterium
TTGCCCAAGGGGAGGGTCCAATCCCAACGCGTGCGACCGAGGCCGAGCGGGATCTTGAGGGGCGGCGATTCGCGGCCGGAGAGCACGGCGGCGAGGTCGCTCGGCGGCAGGCCCGCTCCGTTCGAATCGGCGATCCGGTGGCCGCTTCGATCGAAGAGCGCCACGCGGGCGCCATGCTGATCCGCGGGAAGAGCGATGCGCCGGGCCGCGATCGCCGCCACCTCTTGCCGCAGCGCGAGCGCGGAGGCGGAGTCCGCGGCGTCGGCGGCACGCAATCGAGCGAGGGGCTCATCCAGTCCGGCGCTCCAGAGCGCCACCTCCGCGCGCACTCGCCCTTCGGTCTCGCGCATGAGCGCCTGCTCGAGCACGCGAGCGGTGATGCCGAGCGCGACAAGCATCGCGCCGGCGAGGAGCGAGAAGCTGAACCAGCGGAGACGTGAGGTGAAATCGCGGCCGATCATGTCGACCGGAGCTTGCGAGGGCGGGCTGAAGGGAGAGGGCTCACTCTTCCAGCCGGTATCCCACGCCGCGAACGGTGGAGAGGTGCTTGCCCGCGGATCCCAGTTTCTTCCTCAGTCCGGCGATGTGTACGTCGACCGAGCGCGGCGTCACCGGATAGTCCTCGCCTCGGATCGCTTCGATGATCTGATCGCGGCTCAAGACCCAACCGGGCCGCTTGGCCAGCAGGTGCAGGATGCGGAACTCGGTCAAGGTGAGGTCGATCGGTTCGCCCTGGATCCGCACCGCGTGACGACCGGGCTCGATCACGATGTCGTGGATCTTGAGAGTTGGACCGGGCGCGCCCTTGGTGCCGCCGGCTTGGCCGGTGCGACGCAGCGCCGCCTTGGCGCGCGCCACCAGCACGCGCGGGCTGAACGGCTTTCCCAGGTAGTCGTCCGCGCCGACCTCGAGCCCGAGCACCACGTCCGCTTCCTCGCTCTTCGCGGTCAGCATCAGGATGGGAATGCGCGCGGTGCGGTCATCGGCGCGAAGCGTCTTGCAGACCTCGAGCCCGTCGCGTCCGGGAAGCATCAGGTCGAGCACCACGAGATCGGGAAGCTGCGCGCGCGCGACCTTCACTCCCTCCTCGCCCGAACCGACGCAGGTCACGCGATAGCCTTCGCGCGCGAGGTTGTACTCGATCAGCTCTTGGATGTCCTCTTCGTCTTCAACGACGAGGATGTGCTCCTTCGACATCGGTCCTTCCTTCTCGCGCACCCCCGTGCTCGGGAAGCCTCCGACGCCCGCCCGCGTCGTGGGATCGACAACCTGCGTAGCCTCGCGGTTCCTCTGCCCAAGCGTCAAGGCCTGTAGTCCTCCAAACGCGAAGAGGCGACGGGTGGAGAACCCGTCGCCTCCGGCGTGGCTTCGATCGAAGCTCGTGATTACTTGATCAGCGTCATCTTCCGCGTCGACTCAAAGCTGCCCGCCTTGAGGTTATAGAAGTAGATACCGCTTCCGACCTCGCGCCCGCGATCGTCGAGGCCGTCCCACGGGGTGTTGTGCAGACCCGCCGTGATCGGACCGTCGACCAACGTCCGCACGAGGCGGCCCGACAGGTCGTAGATCGAGAGCTGGACCGGCGACGTGCTCGGGAGCGCGTAGCGGATCGTGGTCCTCACGCCGAACGGGTTGGGCATGTTCGACTCGAGGGAGAAGGCGGTCGGCAGCGTGCTGCCGTCCACCGCGGTCGTGCCGTTCACCTGCACGTCGAGGCGCGTGGCGTTGCCCCAGTTGCCGGCGACGTCACGTCCACGCACCCAGAGCGTGGCCACTCCGCCCGGCAGTGTGCCGCCGGGGACGACGATCGACACGTTGACCAAGGGCGAGGTGAAGCTGCCGCTCATCGCCGTTCCGCTTCCTGCGGGGGCAGGCGACGCGCCGACGGACCACTCCGCCGCGTTGATGTTGGAGTTGCCCTGGTAGATGTCGCTCACCGTCGCGCTCAGCGTGGCGGGCGAAGCACCGATCACCGGATTCGGATCGGTCGCGACCGAGCCCGCGAGCACGACCGGGCCGCGCGTGTCGCCGCCCGCGCGATTGATGGTGAAGTTGGCGTTCGAAGCGTCGGACGCCGAGAGCGCGGGCGACGCGTTGTCGCTCACCACGACCTTCACGCGGTACTGCGCGCCGTTCGGGATCGAGCTGATGTTCCAGGAGAATGGGCTGGTTCCGGGGCTCGAGCTGATCAGCGTCCAGGTGTCGCCGCTGTTCGCGCTGTAGTAGATCTTTCGCGCGCCGACCGAGAAGCCGCCGTCGACCGCCTCGGTCCAGCTGATGGAGACGCTCGACCCGGTGAAGGTCTCGCCGCCGTTCGGCGCCGTGACCGCGGCCGTCGGGTGATCGTGACCGACGAGCCAGATGAGCGTCTTGTCGAGCACGTCCGAGCGCGTGATGTCATCGTTGTTGCTGACGTTCAGGCCCGACCACTCGTAGCAGTTCGAGGAGACCTTCCGAGGCGTACCGCCCCAGATCGCCTTGGTCGGATCGCCGACGTTGCCGCTCGAGACCCAACGCAGGCCGATGTCGTCGGCGGTCGTGTCGTTGTTTCGCCAGACGTAGTTGAAGGCGCCGCCGGTCGCGATGCCGTCGATCTCGTCGCACGCCGCGCCGTCGCGATGAGGCGTGTACGGGATGCCGCCGGTGTAAGCGCCGCTGATCGGGTCGGCCGCGATTCCGCGCACCGAGGAGAAGGTCAACGGATCGTCCTGGAAGGTGACGTGGAACGCGTCCTTGATGAAGTTGCAGCGGGTCG
>CAZZAH010000008.1:2855-22828 GCA_964652115.1 uncultured bacterium
GTGTAGTGAAGGCCGCCGTTGTCGTCCCGCACCGTGTTGCCCTGCGTGTCGGTCGACTCGACGTCGTAGTAGTAGAGCGTGGCGGGCGAGAGCCCGAGCAGCGTCAGGCTGTGGGCCGTCGTCTGCACCGGGTTGAGCGGAGAAACGCTGCCCAGCGAGGGCGAGGTTCCGTAGTAGACCTTCGAGCTCGACGGACCGCTCGAGGTCCAAGCCAGCGTGGCGTCGGTTTCGTTGATGCTGGTGGCGTGAACGTCGCTGATCGCGGGCGCGGTGATGTTGACCACCGCCTTGGCGATCAGCGTGATCGCCGGACTCGCGTCGTTGTAGGTCACGGTGATCTGATCGCCGTCCGAGACCTGGAGCACGCCGTCGCCGTTGACCGGGAAGGCGGTCGAGAGGTTGATCGAACCGTTGTAGACGCCGTTCGCGCCGGTCAGGGTGACCGTCTCCGGACCGCCCTGCGTGTCGCTCAAGACCGAGACGTTGACCGATCCGCCGGCGTTCGTGTCGACGAGCTTGATCGCGACCGACTCGGCGCCGCCGTAGGTCGCCTTGTTCAGGAGGACGAGGCCCTGATCGCTGCCGAGCGATCCGGTCACCGCCAGCGCGAAGGGCTGAGGGCCGAGCGGAACGCTGAGCCCCTCGACTCGAATGGTCCAGAGGCCGACCGCAGGCGTCGTGCGCTGCACGCACTCTTCAACGTTCAGGTTGTCCGCGCTGCCGCCGGTCGTCGACTGGCCGCTCGCGTAGACGTTGCCCTTGTAGACCGTGCTGCTCGGATCGGTGACGACGAGGTTGAGGTTGTTCACCAGCTGAACCGCGCTCGCCGGGTTCCCCGGGTAGTCGGTCCAAACCAGCGAGACCTTGAAGGGCTGCGTGTTCGCCGCGACGTAGACCTGGTACTCGAGGAACTCGCCGGTGAGGAGGCCCTGCGCCTGATCGACGACGCCGAGGCGACGAACAACCGTGTCGTCGTTGAACGGAAGGACGTTGTCGACGTCGATGCGTCCCCATCCGATGTTGTTGTCCGGGATCGTGAAGCCGCTGACGTTCGGATCGGCCGAGTTGATCGCCATCGCCTTCATCAATGCGGCGGAGGGCGCGATGCTGTTGCCCGCGACCGGAGCCATCGTGGGATACCAACCATCGGCGAGGTACTGGCGGATCAACGCGGTCGCGCCCGCCATCGCGGGGCTCGCCATGCTCGTGCCGGAGTACGTGATGTAGCCGGTGTCGCCCGCGCCGTTGGAGGAGGAGACGTTGTCCCCGGGCGCGCAGATGGTCGGCTTGCGGCGGCCGTCATCGGTCGGACCGCGGCTGGTCGAGCCGTAGATCACGGTTTCACTCGCGCCGTTGCCGGTGCCGCCGGCGCCGACGCAGTTCTTCGAGGTGGCCGGGCTGCCGACCGTGTTCACCCCGCCGTCGTTGCCGTTGGAGAAGAAGATGAGGAAGTCGGGGTGGCTCCACATGAACTGGTCCGCGGTGAGCGCGTGGACGTCGTACTGGCCGCTGATCGCGTTGCCCCAGCTGTTGGTGCTGATGCGCGCGGCGCCGCCGCCGTTGCCGGTCCAGGGCGCGATGTACATCTCGTTCAGGTCGAGCGGGGTCAGGATGCCCGCGGTCGGGCCGCCGCCGTCCTGGAAGTAGAGCTTCGCGTTGATCGCCATGCCGTCGCGCGCGTCGGCCGCGTTGGGCGCGTCGTCGCCGGCGGTGGTGCCGGAGGTGTGGGTGCCGTGGTAGGCGTTCGCGCTCTGATCACCGAAGGCGATGTCCGGCGACGCGGTCGTCTGCTTGTAGGCGATGATCTTCCGGTGCGTCGGGAAATCACCGAAGGTGGTGATCGGCACCGCCGTGTCCTTGAACAGATTGTGGGTGGTGCGGATTCCGGAGTCGGTCACGTTGATGACCTGGCCCTGGCCTTTGATTCCCTTGTCCCACACGTGGCGGTTGTTGTTGACCGAGGTCTGGACCACCCACTGCGCGCTGCTGTTGTGCAGCTGATCCATGTGATACGGCTCGATCCACTGGATGCCGGAGATGCCGGCGACCGAGGCCAAATCCGCGGTGTCGAGCTCGACCTTCATGATCTTGTTGATGCCGTTGTCCGACGACTCGCGGATCACGCCGCGGTTCGCGGTGATGGCGCCGCTCACGCCGCTCATGTCCGCTTCAGGGAAGAGGAGCACGACGAGCTCGTGGCGTCCGGGCTGCTGCATCTCCGGCTGGCGGCTGATCTTCCACGCCGGTTGATAGAGGCCGGTCCACGCGATCGACGCGGACGCGGCGACCACGCTCCGCGTCTCCGGGGTCATGCTCACGAGATAGGAGTTATCCGGAATGTAACTCACGATGCGGACCCCTTGGCGCTCGAGCAGGTCGCGATCGCGTTGGGCGATCACGCCGTGGAACTGCACGAGGTAGTGCCCGATCTCTCCCGCCGAGGGCTCCGTCCCACGCCACTCAGGCGCGAGCGTCGCGGCGGGATCGCCGTTCGACGGATTGAATTCGTAGCCGGCGCCGAGCTTGACCCAGCCCGGCGCGCTCGCGGGCTCGGTAGCGATCACCCCACGGTTCGCCTCGCGGATCGGACTGCCGACCCCGGACATCGCCGTCGCGGCCGCGGCTTCCGCTCCAGGACGCTCGACTTGAGGCCCCGGCCCGCCCGCGTTCCGCGGAAGGGACGCCCAGCTCGATTGAACCGGGAGCGACAGGACCGAAAACAACGCGAACGCATGCGCTATCGAGAGCGCAATGCGGAGGGGCAGAGAACCTTGGGTCCGATCGCTACGTCGCACTGCCATGATGCCTCCTGAATGGGCGAGACCGCGCGCGGGCCTCATCCGGATCCGTGGTCCGGGTACGCGAACAGAGACCGACCCTCCCCGGATAGGTCGGTTGGGGATAGCGCCGCAGGGCAAACCTGCACTGCGGTCAAACCGCGAGTGGTCCAAGGTTAGCGGGTCGGCCCGTCCGGTGACAAGGGAAGGCATGGGATATTCCGGACAGAACTGCCGTTTCTCGACGGACTTTCGCTATCTCCCGGTCGACGGCCGTGCTTCATGGGGCAAAAGAGGGAGCCAGCGGAGCCGCAGAGCATTGCCGACCACGAGGAGCGAGCTCAGCGACATGGCGATCGAGGCGACCATCGGATTCAGGGTCACCCCGAACGCGGGATAGAGGACGCCGGCCGCGATCGGGATCCCGAGCGCGTTGAAGAGGAAGGCCCAGATCAGATTCTGGCGGATGACCGCGAACGTGGCCCGCGCGAGACGAAGGGCGCTCGCGACCGCGCGGAGATCGTCTCTCAGGAGCGTGATGTCCGAAGCCTCGAGCGCGATGTCGGAGCCGGCTCCGATCGCGATGCCGAGGTCGGCTTGGGCCAAGGCGGGGGCATCGTTGATGCCGTCGCCGACCATCGCAACCCGTCGCCCTTCTTCCTGCAGCGAGCGGATCTCGACCAGCTTTCCCTCGGGCCGCCGATCGGCGCGCACATCGGTCAGGTCGAGAGCGCGTGCGACCGTCCGGGCGGTCGCCTCGTTGTCTCCGGTGAGGAGCACCTGTTCCAACCCGAGCTTTCGCAGCTCCGCCATCGCCGCCGGGGCATCCTCCCGAATCGGATCGGCGAGTGAGAGGATGCCGGCGGCGATGCCGCCGACCGCGACCAGGACGGGAGTCTTTGCTTCGTGCGAGAGCTCGATGGCGCGCGCGGCAAGATCGACCTCGCCTTGCAACGACACTCCCTCTGCGGCAAGGAAGCTCGCGCTTCCAACGAGCACGCTTCTTCCGTCCACCAACGCGCGCACGCCGCCGCCGGGATACGCGCGGAGCTCGCTTGGCGCCGCCGGCTCGAGGCCGTTCTGTCTCGCGGTCTTCACGATCGCGCGCGCCAGTGGATGCTCGCTCGATCGCTCGGCGCAGGCCGCGATCTCGAGGAGCTCGAGCATCGAGAGGTCACCCAACGGTTCGATGTCGATCAGCTCCGGACGCCCGAGGGTCAAGGTGCCGGTCTTGTCCAACACGACCGTGTCGATCTTGGCCGCGCGCTCGAGCGCATCGCCCCCCTTGATCAGGATGCCCGCCTCCGCGCCGCGACCCGTGCCGGCCACGATCGCGGCGGGCGTGGCGAGCCCGAGCGCGCACGGGCAAGCGATGATCAGCACCGAAACCGCGTTCAAAAGCGCGAAGGGGAGCGAGGGCTCAGGCCCGAAGCGAAGCCAGACCAGGAAGGTCACGAGGGAGATGGCGAACACGATCGGCACGAACACGCCTGCGATTCGATCGGCCAGTCGTTGAACCGGCGCCTTCTTCACCTGAGCTTCGGAGACCAGGTCGACGATCTGGCCGAGCATCATCGCGTCGCCGACGCGACGCGCGACGAGTCGAAATGCCCCGGTCTGGTTGAGCGTGCCGCCGAAGACCTCGCTTCCGAGCGTCTTCTCGACCGGCATCGGTTCGCCGGTGAGCATTGACTCATCGACATGCGTCTGCCCGACGACGAGCTCGCCATCGACCGGCACCCGCTCTCCGGGTCGCACCGCGAGCTCGTCTCCCACCGCCACCTCGTCGATCGGAACATCGCGCTCCTTGGCGCCTGTGACGAGGTGCGCGACGCGCGGCTGGAGATCCATCAAGCGCCGCACGGCATCGCTCGCCTTTGCCCTCGCGCGCGACTCGAGCCAGCGACCGAAGAGGATCAGCGTGACGATGGTGGCTGAGGTCTCGAAGTAGACCGGCGCATGCTTCGAACCCTCCGCATGCGGTAGCAGATGAGGAAAGAAGGCCGCGACACTGCTGAGCCCGAACGCGGCCAGGGTGCCGACCGCGATCAAGCTGTTCATGTCGGCGAAGCGGCCGCGCAGGCCCTTCCACGCGCCGCGCAAGAACTCCGCGCCTGAGTAGAACTGCACCGGCGCGGCGAGCAGCAGTTGAATCATAGGATCGAGGCCGTGCCCCCCGAACGCGGTGGAGTGGGCGGTAACGAAGAGGATCGCGGCGAGGGGGGCAGCCACGAGCAAACGCCTTCGAGCCGTTTGATCCGCGCGATGCGCGGCATGCGCCATCTGGGGTTCCGCGGCGCGCTCCGCTTGAAGCGTGCTCGCGCTCGAGGTGGCGGCGCGTAACACCTCGAATCCCGCGGCCGAGACGGCGGACGCGAGCGCCTCCTCGGAGACATCGGACTCGGCGAAGGAGACGATCGCCTTCTCGGTCGCGAGGTTGACCTCGGCGTTTTCCACGCCGGGCACCGCGCGAAGCGCCGCCTCGACGCGACCCACGCAGGAGGCGCAATGCATTCCACCGATGCGGAGGATGCTTCGAGTGCTCATTGCCGGCGCCTTCGAAGAGTGGAGTCCAATCGCTCGAGCTCGATGCTCGACGCCGCGGGACGAAGGCCCTTCCGGTCTACCACCGAACGGCGGTCGCTCCCCAGGTGAAGCCCGATCCGAAGGCGACCAGCACCACCAGGTCACCGCTCGCGATGCGGCCCGCGGCCAGAGCCTCCGAGAGCGCGATCGGAATCGAGGCCGCGGTCGTGTTTCCGTAGCGCTGCACGTTCACCATCATGCGGCCCGAATCGAGGCCGAGCCGCTCGGCCACCGCGTCGGAGATCCGTTTGTTGGCCTGATGAGGGACTACGAGCGCGATCTCATCCCGCGTGGCGCCGATCTTCTCGAGCACCTCATCGACCGCCTCGACGAAGCGCCTGGTCGCGTGCTTGAAGACCTCGCGCCCGTTCATCTGCGGAAAGTGCCGGCCTTCGGCGATGAGCTCCGACATCCGCGTCGAAGGGAGGAGGCAGGTCGGCACCTCCATCCAGAGCTCCTTTGCATACTGTCCTTCGGAGTGGAGCACCGTCGCCAAGATGCCCGGGCCTTCATCCTCACCCGGCACCAAGACCGCCGCGCCGGCGCCGTCGGCGAAGATCACCGCCATGTCCCGGCCCTCGGTCGTGAAATTCAAGCCCATCGATTGCGTTTCCGCGCCGACCAAGAGGATGCGCCGGTACATGCCGGAGCGGATGTAGGCATCGGCGACCGAGAGTCCATAGATGAATCCCGTGCACTGCGTGCGCACGTCGAGCGCGCCGATGGTGGAGCAGCCGAGCTTCTGCTGCAGGAGCACGCCGCAGCCGGGGAACATGTAGTCGGGGGACAGGGTCGCGAAGAGGATCAGATCGAGGTCGGTGGGAGCGAGGCCGGCCTGCTTGAGCGCGGCCCGCGCGGCCTCGAGCCCGAGGTCCGAGGTCCCTTGTCCCTCGCGAACGTAGCGGCGCTCCTGAATCCCGGTGCGTTCCACGATCCAGGCGTCGCTCGTGTCCATGAGCGCCTCGAGATCGTGATTGCTCACCACTCGCTCCGGCACGTAGTGGCCTACCCCGGCAAACTTGGCTCTCATCGCTCCTCCAGGTTAGGGCGCATCGCCGCATAGTACAGGACGCGCCGCAAAGCCCCGAGCGGAACGCTTGGCGACACTCAGGCCGGGGCTTCCTCCCGGAGTCCGGCAACCCTTTTCGTTTGACTCCGTATGATGTCGAGTTGATATCATATCGACATCAACCGGGATCCGGCTGAAGGAGGGAAACATGACCGAGGGTTCGAAGCTGTCGGAGCGCGTGGTCCGGGCCACACCGGGCGCGTCGATGGTGGTTCTGGTGATCCTGCTCTACGCGGCGATGATCGCGATGATCGTCTACACGGCGACCCAATCGCGCGAGCCGCTCCTGGCGGTCGGTGGAATCTTGGTCGGCGCCTTGGCCACGGTGCTGTGCTGCGGTTTCTTCGTCATTGCCCCGAACGAAGCTCGCGTCCTCACGCTCTTCGGCGATTACCAAGGCAGCGTGAAGCACAACGGCTTCTACTGGACCAATCCGTTCATGACCAAGGTCCGCATCTCACTTCGGGCACGCACGCTGAACGGCGAGCGCCTCAAGGTGAACGACAAGAGCGGTAGCCCGATCGAGATCGCGGCGGTCGTCGTCTGGCAGGTGGAGGACTCCGCCAAGGCGAGCTTCGATGTGCAGGACTACTCGCAGTTCGTCGCCATCCAGAGCGAGACGGCGGTTCGTCACTTGGCGAGCGCCTATCCCTACGACGGAACCGAGGAGGAGCTCTCGCTCCGCGGCGCCACCGACGAGATCAACCATCACCTTCAGCGAGAGCTGCAGGAGCGCCTGCTTCGCGCCGGGGTCAACGTGATCGAGGCTCGCTTCTCGCACCTCGCCTATGCACCCGAGATCGCCGACGCGATGTTGCGCCGGCAGCAGGCCTCCGCGGTGGTGGCGGCTCGCAGCAAGATCGTCGAGGGCGCGGTCAGCATGGTGGACCAAGCGCTGCGCGAGCTTTCGAAGAACAACATCGTCCAGCTCGACGAAGAGCGGAAGGCGGCGATGATCTCGAACCTGCTCGTCGTGCTCTGCAGTGAGAGCGCGGCGCGGCCGGTCATCAACGCCGGAACTCTCTACCCGTAGGCGAAGGAGAGCGATGGCGCAGAAGAAGGCGTTCCCGCTGCGGCTCGACCCGTCGCTCTACGACGCGCTTCGTCGCTGGGCGGACGCCGAGTTCCGCAGCGTGAACGGGCAGATCGAGTACCTGCTCCAGCAGGCGGTCGATCAAAGGAAGAAGGCGGGACGGGAGGGGGGCTCGAAGAACGACCAACGTTGAGCTCCCTCCCGCTCGTCGCGCGTCGGAACGGCCGCCGCGCTTCGTTGCTCCAGCGATGCGTCGTATACTCCCCATCCGATCGGAGGGGGGACCAGGCTGAATTCGAGACCAAGCCCACGCTCGTTCACCACGCGCGAAGCCGTGATCGTGCTGCTGGCGCCGCTCATCCTGGGCGCGCTCGTCTTCCTCGAGTTGCGCCGCGGCCTGTTCCACGATTGCCTGCTCGTCGACGCCAGGACCTACCACGAGATGGCGGCGTCCATGGCGCAAGGCCGCTTTCAACCTGACGGCCCATTCTGGCAACCCCCGTTCTATCCGCTGTTCCTCGCCGGGCTCTATCGTCTCTTCGGAGTTGTTCCCGACGTGGCGCGCGTGGCGCAGATCGCGCTCCATGCGGCGAGCTCGGCCATCGTCTTTCTGCTTGGCCGACGATTCCTGAAGGGCAACGGGGCGTGGGTCGCGTGGGCGATCGCGATCGCGTACGGCCCGATGCTGCTCGCCACGCAGCAGCTCCTGAGCCCGGTGCTGGCGACCTTCCTCCTCTTGCTTGCTCTTTGGTTCGGAACCAAGGAGAACGCGCGGTCGGTCGATCTCGCGTTGGCCGGGCTCTTCCTTGGCCTTGCTTCCATCACGGTCGCGACGATGCTGGTGGTGATCCCGTTGCTCGGGCTATGGGTCGCGCGTCCGGCCTTCCTCGATCAACACTCGAGCGAAGCCAAACCGCGATCCGGACGGTGGCGCGCGGTGGTGGTGTTCGTCGTGGCCGCGATGATCGCGCCTCTCTGCGTGACGGCATGGAACGCCAAGGTCTCCGGCGAGCCGATCGTGATCTCCTACAACGGCGGGATCAACTTCTGGCTCGGCAATAACCCGCGCTACGACGAGACGACCGCCATTCGCCCCGGCCGCGCGTGGAAGGCGCTCACGCTCGAGCCTCAGATCGCGGGCGCAAGGAGCTACGCGGCGCAGTCCGCTTACTTCTATCGAAAAGCCCTTGCCTGGATGGCGAGCGATCCGGCGGGAGCGTTCACGCTCGGGGCGCGGAAGCTCCATCTCCTGATTCGAGGAGACGAGATCCTGCGCAACGAAGCGGTCTACCCCTATCGCGGCGATTCCCTGCTGCTGAGGGTGCTCCTCTGGTCGCGCGGAATCGGCTTCCCCTTTGGGCTGCTGCTTCCCCTCGCTCTGCTCGGAGCGGTGATCGCGTGGAAGCCGGACGCGAGTGATCCTTTTCGCCGCTCCATCTGGATGCGTCTCATCGCGCTCTCGTCGGGGATTTACCTGCTCGCGGTGGCCGCCTACTTCGTCACGGGAAGGTACCGGTTGCCGGTCGTGCCTTTGCTCGCGCTCTTGGCGGCGCCGGGCGTGCAGGCGCTCGTCGCCTCGGCGCGCGCGCGACGGTTCGACGTCCCGAAACGTGCGCTCGGCTTCGCGCTCGCGCTCTTCCTCGTTTCCAACGTCGGCCTGCCGGCCATGTCGAGCGAGTGGAACAGCGACGCCCATCACGACCTCGGCTACCACTACCAGAGCCAGGGCCGCCTGGACGACGCGAGGGCGCAGTACCGTCGCGCGCTCGAGCTCGATCCGAACAACCTGGAGGCGGCGAACAATCTCGCGGGGTTGCTCATCGAGGCGGGGCAAGGCCTGGAGGCGCTTCCGCTCTATCAGCGCGTTCTTCGCGATTTTCCGGACGACCGCGGCGTGAAGAGCAACGTCGGCACCCTCTACTTCCGGATGAACGAGTTCTACTTGGCGGGGAACGAGTACGAGAGCTTGCTTCGAACCGAACCTCGCGATGCGGTCGCGGAGCAGAACCTGCGCCTCTGCGATCAGGCCGCTTCGCGTCTCGAGGCCGATTGGATGGGCCGAGATCCCCAGCGCTTCCTCGATGTCATGCTCGCGAGCTACCGCCACGATCCCGCGAATCGGTATCTGCTCCGTCGAATGCGACCGCTGTTACGCGCCGCGGGTCGGGATGCTGAGCTGAGCGATCTGCCCGCGGCCGATAGTCCCTGATCTCGCGGGCCGATACTTGGGTTGAAGGTTGTTTGGTCCCTTCGGTCGACCTAGGATCCGCGACGAGGTGCCGGAATGGACTGTTGTAATCCTCCCCAGACGACCGCGGCCGGCGAGCCCGTACAGCTGGCGCTACTCTTCCTCACCGGCATCACCATGAGCTTCGGTCATTGCTTCGGGATGTGTGGTCCGATCGTGACCGCGTTCTCGATGGCACAGTCGGGCGGCTCTCGCTGGTCCGCGTTGCTCGCGATGGCGCGCTACCACTCCGGGCGCATCCTCTCCTACGTCTTGATCGGAGGGCTGCTGGCCGCGATCGGGACGGCCGCCGGTTTTGCCGGGGCGACGCGGGGAGCGGAGGCGACGCTCGCGCTTCTGATCGGGCTCTTCATGCTCCTGCTCGCGCTCGGATTGCTCGGACTGCTTCCCACGCAACGCTGGATCGATCGCATGCCTCTCGCACGGGTCGTGCCGGGCGTGATCGCACGGACGATTCGCTCGAGGTCCTCGGGAAAGCAATTCGTCCTCGGGGTCGCGAACGGGTTTCTGCCCTGTGGTCCGGTTTTCGCCGTCGCGCTCTCCGCCGCCGTGGCGCAGCATCCCGCGCAAGGAATGGCGGCGATGCTCTTCTACGGCCTGGGAACGGTGCCGGCGTTGGTCGCGCTCGGGCTCGGTGCCACGTCCATTCCCCAAGCTCGAAGGGTGGCGCTGCAGCGAGTCGGTAGCGTCCTCGTCCTCGTGATCGGGCTTCAGCTCCTCCTTCGGGGCTCTGCGGCCTGGGGCGCCGTGCCTCACCTCAAGGTCGGTCCGATCGTCTTCTGGTAGTCGCTCCCGCTTCATCGATTGCCGTTTCCACACGCGCCTCGGGAGTCCCTCGATGCGCTGCTTCGCTGTGCGCGTGAGATTGCGTCTTATTAGGAGGAATGATTGTAGTGTAGAGCGAAGAAAAGATTGTCGAATGTTTCAACAGATCCTAGAGTGCCGAGGTCGCGAGCCCCGGAGTCCGTGACCGAAAGGACACGGGGGCAGCCAAACAGACTGAACGCGAGAGACCCGATGCCGGCGACTGAAAAGGTTCAGACGATAAACGACGCGTCGGTCCCCAATCCGAGAGGGAGGGAATCCGGCGCTCCCGCCGCCTCGCTCTGCTTGCACTGCTCGCTTCCTCTCTCCCGCGCGCAAATCTCGCACGAGGATCCCTTCTGCTGCGGTGGATGCCGAGCGGTCTACGCCCTGATTCACGATGCCGGCCTCGATCGCTACTACGACCTGCGGTCCGGACCTACGGCGCCCGCACCGAAGCTTCGACCCGATGGTATGACCTGGCTCGACCCACTCGTGCCCGGGGCCCAGGAGGGCGAGGCGTGTCGCCTCACGCTCGATCTCCAAGGGATTCAGTGCACCGCGTGTGTCTGGCTTCTGCAGGAGCTCTTCCGCCGGCATGAGGGAGGGATCGATCTTCGCGTGAATCCGGCGCTCGGTCGCGCGGAGTTGGCGTGGACGGCCGGCTCCTTCGATCTTCGCGGCTATCTTCGTGAGGTCGAGGACTTCGGCTATCGCTTCGGGCCACCGCGAAAGGGCGCCGCCCCACGTTCGCGCGGGCTCATGACGCGCCTCGGCCTTTGCGCCTTCGCCGCGATGAACGTGATGCTCTTCAGCCTCGCCTTTTATACCGGCATGGGACCGGAGGACGGTGCGGTCTACCGGCTCTTCGGTCTGCTCAGCTTCGTGATGACCTTGGGGGCGGTCCTGGCCGGCGGCTCGCTCTTCTTCGAGTCGGCTTGGAAGGCGGGCCGCGCGCGGCTCATCCATCTCGATCTGCCGATCGCGCTCGGTATCCTGCTGAGCTTCAGCGCGTCGACCTGGGTCTACTTCTCGCAAGGGCCGAAGGCGGCCTTCTTCGACACCGTCACGATCTTCGTCACGCTCATGGTGGTCGGCCGCTGGCTTCAGGAGCGCGTGCTCGAGCGCAATCGTCTGGCACTGCTCGAGGGCAATGGACTCGAGCATCTCTTCACTCGGCGCTTCAGCGAGGGGAAGCTCGAGGCGGTGCCGCTCTCCGAGGTTCGCGCGGGCGATGAGCTTTGGGTCGTGCCGGGTGATCTGGTCGGCGTGGAGTCGACTTCGAATTCGAGCGACGGCGAGATCTCGCTCGATTGGATCAACGGCGAGTCGACCCTCAGGCGCGTGCGCGAGCAATCGGTGGTGCCGGCGGGCGCGTGGAACGGGGGAGAGTCGACGCTCAAGCTGACCGCGCGACAGGACTTCGCCGAGTCGCGCCTTCACGAGCTGATGCGGTCGCCGATCGGACGAGAAGATGGCAAGGACCCCTCACGCCGCTACGAGCGACGCTTCGCCACCATCTATGTCACAGCGGTGCTGGTCCTCGGCGCGTTGGGTTTCCTGGTGTGGCAACCCCACGGATTCGATCGCGCTTTGAATGTCGCCACCTCGATCCTGATCGTGACCTGCCCTTGCGCGATCGGGCTCGCGACGCCGTTGGCGCACGAGCTGATTCATCTTCTGCTGCGCCGACGCGGCGTCTTCTTGCGGGACCGGCGCTTTCTCGAGCGCGCGCTCTTCGTGCGGAAGGTGCTCTTCGACAAGACCGGGACCTTGACCCTCGGTGGACTCCGACTGACGGCCGAGGCGAGGTCGTCGCTTCACCAGCTCGCCGCACTCGAACGTGAGGTGCTCTGGAATCTGGTCGCGCGGAGCAATCATCCGGTGAGTCGTTGTCTGGCGGCGGAGCTCGCCTCCTTCGCGGTCTCGACTCTTCCGACCTTCAGCATGGTGGAGCGCGCGGGCGATGGTCTCGAGCACCAAGGCGACGGCCAGACATACAGAGTAGGGCGAAGCGACTTCGCCCTTACCGATAGGCGGGCGGAGGAGGTTGACCGGAGCCGCGTTCATGACTCCAAGCCGGGTGAGTCGTGGACGTACTTCACACGCGACGGTCGCCTCCTCGCCGCCTTCTCCTTGGAAGAGGAGCTCAAGCTCGACGCACGCCCCGAGCTCGACGCGCTTCGTGCTCGCGGCTACGCGATCCATCTCCTGAGCGGCGACCGCGCGAGCCGCGTCGCGCAGGTCGCGGAGAGCCTCGGCATTGAACCGTCACACGCGTTCGCCGAGCTGAGCCCCGAGGACAAGGCCGCGCAGGTTCGAGCGCTCGATGCGCGCGATACCTTGATGGTGGGCGACGGGCTGAATGACAGCCCGAGCTTCGCCGCCGCGTACTGCACGGCCACCCCCGCCATCGATCGACCCGCGCTGCCGGCGCGCGCCGACTTCTACTTCTTGGGCGAGGGGATCGCGGCGGTCAGGCGATCGCTCGAGGCCGCGCATCGCCTGCGGGCCGTCCTTCGCGGCAACCTCGTCCTCGCGCTTTCCTACAACGCGGGCGCGCTGACCCTCTGCTTCCTCGGCCTGGTCGGTCCGGTGCTCGCGGCGATCCTGATGCCGGCGAGCTCGATCGCCGTCGTTGCCACGACCGTGTGGCGTCTTTCAGAACGGCGGGCTTCATGGATGTCCTGATCTTGACGGTCTTCGTCAGCTTGATCCTGGCGCTCGGTGCGGTGGTGCTGCTGCTCAACGGCATCCACGGCGGCCACCTCGATCACGGCGATAGGCTTTCGCTCTTGCCCCTGGAGGACGACGAGGGTCCCGCCGGCACCCCGGCCCGCACCACCCGCTACGTACGTCCTTCGCTAGCCGTCCCATCCGAATCGGAAGGAGAGTGAGGTAGGAAATGGAGCCTCGGACCGCCACAACCAAAAGGATCGTGTACGACGACGCCATAACGCGATTGTTCGTGCTGGCCACGGTGATCTGGGGCGCGGTGGCGCTGTTGCTCGGCGTCCTCATCGCGACCCAGCTCGTCTTCTGGCAAGGGAATCTGGCGCCGTGGCTGTCCTTCGGGCGCCTGCGGCCGCTGCACACCAACGCTGCGATCTTCGCGTTCGTCGGCAACATGATGTTCGCCGGCATCTACTACTCGACGCAGCGACTCTTGAAGACGCGCATGGCGTCGGATCTGCTATCGCGGCTGAACTTCTGGGGATGGCAGACGATCATCGTCTTGGCGGCGGTCACGCTTCCGCTGGGGTTGACCCAGAGCAAGGAATACGCCGAGCTCATCTGGCCGATCGACATCTTGGTCGCGATCGTCTGGGTGATCTTCGCGGTGAACTTCTTCTGGACCATGGCCATTCGAAACGAGCGCAATCTCTACGTCGCGCTCTGGTTTTACATCGCGACCGTCGTGACGATCCCGGTCCTCTACATCGTGAACAACCTGCAGGTGCCGACGAGTCTGTTTCACTCCTACTCGATTTACGGCGGTGTGCAGGACGCGCTCGTTCAGTGGTGGTATGGGCACAACGCGGTGGGCTTCTTCCTCACCACGCCGATCCTCGGCATCATGTACTACTTCCTGCCGAAGGCGGCGGGACGGCCGGTCTACTCGTATCGACTCTCGGTCGTGCATTTCTGGGCGCTGGTTTTCGTCTACATCTGGGCGGGGCCGCATCACCTGCTCAACTCCGCGCTTCCCGATTGGGCGCAGAGCCTCGGGATGGTCTTCAGCGTGATCTTGTGGGCGCCTTCGTGGGGCGGCATGGTGAACGGTCTGCTGACGCTTCGCGGCGCTTGGGACCGACTTCGCACCGACCCGATCCTCAAGTTCTTCGCCGCCGGCGTGACGTTCTATGGCATGTCGACCTTCGAAGGACCGCTCCTCTCGCTCAAGAGCGTGAACAGCCTGGCGCACTTCACCGACTGGATCATCGGTCACGTGCACTCCGGCGCGCTCGGTTGGAACGGCTTCATGGCGGCGGGCATGCTCTATTGGCTGGTCCCGCGCCTCTGGCAGAAGGAGCTCAAGTGGCCCAAGCTGGCCGACGCGCACTTCTGGCTGGGGACCTTCGGGATTCTCCTCTACGTCGTGTCGATGTGGATCAGCGGCGTGAATCAGGGGCTCTTCTGGCGCGCGCTCGATGCCGACGGCTTCCTCAAGTACCCCGATTTCATCGAGGGCCTGAAGTCCTCGCGCTTCCTCTGGGAGATGCGCGCGATCGGCGGCGTGTTCTATCTCGTGGGGCACGTGCTCATGTCGGTCAACCTCTTCGCCACCATCCGCGAAGGGAAGGCTTATGACGCGACGGCCGAGGTTGCGCTGATGGATCGGACCGGCGGCACGCCGATCTGGACGTTGATCAAGGGAAAGCCGGTCATCCTCTCGGTCGCGGTGGTGTTGATCGGCCTCGGCTTCGTCCTCGCCGGTCCGCTCACCAGCGCGATTTGGCTCAGCCTTGGAGTCGCCTTTGCGATCGCCGCGGTGCTCATCGGTGGAATGGAGTCGAGGGAGCGCGGCAGTTGGCATCGATTGGTGGAAGGAAGACCGCTCGCGTTCACGCTGCTCGTGCTCTTCGCGATCTTGGCCGGCGGCGTGGGCGAGCTGATTCCCGCGGTCGTGCTGCGGCATGAGGTGCCGAAGGCGCCGGTCGCGATGGTCGTGCCTGCTTCTACCGAGGTCGCTCCGGGGAACTCGCCCGCCACGACGGCCGTCCCTTCGACGGCTCCGGTCACGACGCCCGCGCCCGCTGCCGCGGCGGCTCCGGTGGCCGAAGCCGCGATGGTCCCGGGTCCTCGCACAGTGGCTGTTCCGATGGATGGGAAGTACACACAGCAGCCCTATAGCCCGCTCGAGCTCGAGGGGCGCGACACCTACGTGCGCGAGGGCTGCTACAACTGCCACAGCCAGATGATTCGTCCCCTGCGCGCGGAGACGCTGCGCTACGGCGCGTTCTCGCGCCTCGAGGAGTACATCTACGACCACCCGTTCCAGTGGGGATCGAAGCGCACCGGCCCCGATCTCTTCCGCGTGGGAGGGAAGTACCCGAATCTCTGGCACTACCAGCACATGGTCGATCCGCGGAGCCTGTCGCCCGCGTCGAACATGCCGCCCTATCGGTTCCTCAAGCTGGAGCGAATCGACTTCAACCAGACGGCGACGCGACTTCGGGTCATGCGCACGGTCGGCGTGCCCTACACCGATGACGACATCCGCGACGCCGCGGCCGTGGCGCGAAGCCAAGCCGACCTCATCGTGGCCGACCTCGCGTTGCAGGGCGTGAAGATCGAGCCCGAGAGCCGCTTGATCGCGTTGATCGCTTACCTCCAACGCCAGGGGCGCGGCCCGCAACCGACGGGCTGGACCAAACCGGCATCCGCTCAAAGCCTGATCGAGGGAGGACAGTAACCATGATTCGCGAATTCCTCGCCACCAGCCCATTCCTCGTCTTTCCGATCGCCGGGTTGGTCATCTTCTTGACGATGTTCCTCACCGTGCTGGGATACGTCTTCATCGGTCTCAGGCGCACGGCCGATGTCGCTCCGCTCGCCTCGTTGCCGTTCGAGGACGGGGAGGCGCCGCGCGCGGGACGCGGGGAGGTGAAGCCGTGAGCGAGAAGCCTCGCGACGAGATGCTCGACCACGAGTTCGACGGCATCCGCGAGTTCGACAATCCTCCGCCCGCTTGGATCATGAACATGCTCTGGGCGTCGATCGTCTTCGCGACCGGCTACTGGCTCTACTACCACACGCTCGGCGTCGGCAGCCTGCCCGGCGATCGCTACAAGATGGCGGTCGCGGCCGCGGCCGAAGATCAGCTCAAGAAGATGGCGGGGAAGGAAGTCACCGATCAGTCGATGCTCCTGATGGCCCAGATCCCCGAGCGAGTAAACGAAGGCCAGGTGATCTTTCAGCAATTCTGCGTCCCCTGCCACGACCAGCAAGGGCAGGGCAAGGTGGGGCCGAACCTCACCGACGGCTTCTGGCTGCACGGCGGCAAGCCGACGCAGATCTTGACCACGATCACCAAGGGCGTGCCCGAAAAGGGAATGCTCGCATGGATGGATCAGCTCGGCCCCGATCGCGTGCAGAAGGTCGCGGCCTATGTCATCTCGATCAAGGGGACGAACGTGCCGGGCAAGGCGCCGCAAGGAGAACCTGAGCCGGCTGCTCCCGCGCCGGGATCCACGGCACCGGGCGCCGCGTCACCGGGCACTCCCGCCGCACCCGCGGCTTCTGCGCCCGCGACGGGTGAGCGCGTAGTCCAGCCGACGCCGACCGCCACGCCGTCACCGACTGAGCCGACCTCGACGCCGGCCGAGACGGTGGCGAAGGCCGGCATTCACTAAGGGAGAGGAGCTGCCGATGAGCGCGCCGGAGCAGAGCGCCGCCGCTCGAGGCCCGCGCAGACCGGACCTGGATACGGTCTACACGTTCAACTCGGACGGGACGCGAAACTTCCTTCACCCCGCGGACGTGCGGGGAAAGTGGCAAATCCGAAAGCAGATCGTCTGGACGATCCTGCTCGCGATCTACCTGGTGATGCCGTGGCTGCAGGTGGCGGGTCGACCGGCGGTTCACCTCGACATTCCCGGACGGCAGGCGTTCCTCTTCGGGCTGACGTTTACGAATCAAGACTTCTACCTGATGTTCTTCCTTCTATCGGGCATCGGGTTCACGCTCTTCGTGCTCACCGCGGTCTTGGGGCGAGTGTGGTGCGGCTATGCCTGCCCGCAGACCGTCTTCCTCGAGGGGGTCTTCCGAAGAGTCGAGCGGTGGATCGAGGGGCCGCGCGAGACGCGCATTCGCCGCAATCTCGGACCGTGGAGCGGCGACAAGGCGGGACGGAAGCTCGCCAAGTGGAGCCTCTACCTCGTTCTCGTCTTCATCATCGCGCACGCGTTCCTCGCCTACTTCCTGCCCGCGCACGAGCTTCTCTCCGCGGTACGCGGAAATCCGAGCGCGCATCACACCGCTTTTCTCCTGGTGATGGTGATGTCGGGCGTGCTGCTGTTCGACTTCCTCTGGTTCCGCGAGCAGGTCTGCGTCGTGCTCTGTCCTTACGGACGTCTGCAATCGGCGCTGATCGATGCCGACAGCATCCTGATCGGATACGACGCCAAGCGAGGCGAGCCGCGCGGCAAGGCGGGCACGGTCGACGGCGATTGCATCGACTGCTTCCGCTGCGTCGCGGTCTGCCCGACCGGCATCGACATCCGAAACGGCCAACAGATGGAATGCGTCGGCTGCACGAACTGCATCGACGCCTGCGACGAGATCATGGTCAAGGTGGGGAAGCCGAAGGGGCTCGTCCGCTACGACTCGCTTCGCGGCTTCCAAGGAGCGAGGCGAGGGCTGCTTCGCCCGCGCGTCTTCGGCTATGCCGCCCTCGGGTTGCTGGGCTTGTCGGTGGCCACGGTGGTGGCGACGCATCGCACGACCTATGAGGCGAATCTCCTTCGCGCGCGCGGTATGCCCTACGAGATCGACGCCACCTCGATTCGGAATCTGATCACGCTGCACCTGCAGAATAAGACCGGTGAGCCGCACACCTACTTCTTGGAGCCGGTGCTGACGCCCGAAGCGCAAGCGCTCAACCCGGAGTTCATCGTCCCGGAACGGCGCGCGCATCTGGCCGGCCTGGCCGACGTGAAGCTGCCGCTCTTCGTCACGGTCAGCCGCGAGAAGTACACCGAGCCCTTCCCGCTGGCGATCGCGGTCACCGACTCGACGACCGGAAAGACGAGGTCGGTAAAGGTGCAGTTCCTCGGGCCCTAGGGCGCCTGCGCCCAAGAGGTTAGAGGCGGGTACGGGCCCTCGTCCGTAGCGTTGCGTCACATATCCGACGATCATGCCGAGGAGGCTTCCGGGGAGCATGATCTCCCAGTAGTAGTGCGAGCCGTCCTCCGACGGCATCGCCGCGACGGCGTAGGCGAGCGCGAGCCCCACCGCGAGCCCAAAGAGGATGCCGAGCGGCAGCGAGCGCACCTTCCGTGCGAAGACACCGATCAGGATCCCGGTGATGAGCCCCTTCACCGTCGATCCGGTCACGATCTGCAGGATGTACGGCTTCGTCTCCGGCGCGGAGAGCAGCGCGGACATCCCATCGAAGATTCCGAGAACCCCGCCGAGCGTGAGCCCGAGCAGCGGCTTGTTCATCCGTCCTCCCTTGGTTGGTTGGTTCGAGCATGAATACAACGTTCGGTGCGCCGTCTTTAGTCGGTTCGTCGCTCAGCGTCTGAGCCAGAGCAGGATCGCCGCGCGCATGACGAGGTAGCCGAGCACGATCAGGATCGGTGTCCGGTACTTCACGGCGACACGACGCGCCCGCTCCAGGATCGACTCTCGATGCGCGCTCACTCGCGCCCCGCTCCGGAAGCGCGAGAGATCGGCCGCGAGCTCGAGTGGAGAGGAGTAGCGGTGCGCGGGCTCCGGATGCGTCGCCTTCTCCGCGATCGCGATCAGGGCACGCGGCACCTCGGCGCGGAGCTTGAGCCCCGAAGGCGTGCGCACGGCCCGCGGTATCTCGCCCGACAGCAGAAAGACCAAGAGCCCGCCGAGCCCGTGAACGTCGGTCCACGGCCCGATGGCGTTGGGATCGCCGCGCTCCTGCTCCGGCGCCATGTAGCCGGGGGTCCCGACGATCACGCCCGGCTGGGTCGCGCGGCTCGAGCGCGCCGGGAGCCCTCCGTCACGGTCGTCCGCGCGTCGCTCGGTCGAGTCGTGCCGTTCCGCGATCTTCGCCACTCCCCAGTCGAGGATGAGCACCTCGCCGAATTCACCGAGCATCACGTTCTCCGGCTTGAGGTCGCGATGGACCACGCCATGCGCATGCGCGAAGGCCACCGCCTCGCACGCGCGCTCCAGAATGTCGATCGCTTCCAGAGGGGACATGGGGGCGCGCGCGTCGAGGCGTGCTCCGCGCACCCACTTCATCGTGTAGTAGATCCGGCCGTCGGGCAGCTCGCCGAGATCGTGCACCGGCACGATGCCGGGATGCTCGAGCCGCGCGAGGATGCGTGCTTCGAGGCGGATGCGCTCGAGGTCCTCGGCGTTCGGGTCGGGAAGATCGAGCACCTTGAGCGCCACCTCGCGTTCGAGCGTGCGATCGATCACGCGATAGACCGCCCCCATCCCGCCTCGCGAGAGAAGACCGACGAGCGTGTATTTGGTGGCGGAGAGGTCGGGCTCGTCGATCGCGCCGCGAAGGTGATCGAGCTCGCCGTCCGAAAGCCACCTCACGGCGTACCGTCCGCCGCGCTTCCGCCGAGAAGTCGCCGCGCCTCCGCGCGAAACTCCGACTCCGAACCGGTTACATCGCGCAGCCGATCGAGCACGATGCGTCGGAAACGACGACGCGTGGCGGCGAGGTAGTTCGTGATCTGGGTCACCGGCAACGCGCACTCTCGGGCCAGCTCCTGATAGCTCGGTCTGCCCTCCGCCTCGCCG
>CAZZAH010000008.1:22928-25846 GCA_964652115.1 uncultured bacterium
TGCGTCCAATCCTTCGCTTCCTCGTTCGTCGCCTTCCAGCCGAGGCGAAGGTGCTTGTAGACCGGTTTCCAGTAGATCGCGAGGAGGAGGTCGAGCGCGCGGGCACGCACCTCGGGATCTTGATCTCGAGCGCGGAGCACGGCGGAGTGTCGCGTCTCGGGGAAGCGATGGCCGGCTCCGCCGATCGAGGTGTCCTTCTCCATGCGACGCTCCCTAGGCGGATCGCTCGACCATCGCGATCGCGCGCGCGCAGGCCTCGGCAAAGATCGGCTCAGGTGGGAGCAGCGAGAGCACCCAGTAGGCTCCGCGCGTGAAGTCGAGGAAGTAACCGGGATGCACCAGCAGCGACTCCTGCTCGATCAAGGCCAACGTCCACTCCTCTTCCGAGCGGATCTCGGGAAGTCGAAGCACGGCGCTCCAGCCGGCTTGCGCCGCGAGCAGCTCAATCGGGGATCGCGGGCCCAAGCATGTCGCCAGCGCCGCGTAGTTGGCGCGGATCCGCCGGCGAATCTGGTCGCCCACCAGATGACGGCTCGCGAGCAGCTCGGGCAGCGCCCACTGCACCGGCGTGTTCACCGAAAGGTAGGTGTCGGCGATGACCTCGAGCCGATCGAGGGCCGAGCGTTTGAGCGGGGGAGGTCCCGCGACCTCGATCCAGCCGAGCTTGAGCTGCGGCAGCGCCGCGGACTTCGAAAGACCACCGAGGCAGAAGGTCAAGCAAGGCAGGCCCTCTCGAGCGAGGGAAGCGGCCGGGCTCGACGTGCCGCCGGACTCGCCGTTCGCCTCGCTGTTCGACGGGGGCGGGGCGAACGGATACTCGAGGAACACCTCGTCCGAGATGAGCGCGAGCCCGTGCCGCGCGCAAAGCTCGCCCAGCGCGCGCGCCTCCTCGCGCGAGACGAAGCTCCCGGTCGGGTTGTTGGGATGGATGACGACCACGGCCCGCGTCCGCGGCGTGATTCCCGCTTCGAGGGCATGCAGATCGATGCGCCACGCGCCGTCGTACTCGAGTGGATAGGGGGTCAGCTCCACCTCCTCGAGCCCGCCCAAGAACTCCAGCAAGGGATAGCTCGGTCGCGGCACGAGGAGCTTGTCGCCTCGCTCGGTCAGGAGCTTCATCAACCACGCGTAGGCTTCGCTCGTGCTCGCGGAAAGGACCAGGGAGTCGGGAGAAGCGATGCTCGACTCCCTGCTGAGCGCACGCGCCACCGCCTCGAGCGCGACGGGCAACCCGCGCGGCAGCGGCTCGTAGCGAAGCGCACGCGGATCGCCCAGCGCGGCGACCAGGAGCTCACGCGGATACTCGAGCCCGACCGCGGTCGGGTTGCTTACCGTGAGATCGATCGCGTTCACGTTCCTCGCGCGACATGCGGTCCACGCCTCGGTCAAGGCATTCGGGCCGGTCGGCCAGTCGGTGCGGCGAGAGAAGTGAGTCATCGCGGTCCCTTTCGTCGGCGGACATTGTGAACGAGCTGCCGCCGCGCGCGCAGGAAAAAGCTCTGGCCGAAGCGAACGCGCGCCTTTCCGCGCTCGTATCTGCGTTCAACTTGCTCGGCGCGCCGTCCTGGGCTATCCCTTGCGCGGCTCATCCAGGAGGATTCATGCCCGATGCCTTGGTTCTGGAAGGAATCACCAAGTCCTTCGCCGAGCTCCGCGCGGTCGATTCGCTCGACCTGAGCGTGGCCGGAGGATCCGTCTTCGGACTGCTCGGCCCGAATGGTGCGGGGAAGACGACCACCATCCGCATGATCATGGACATCATCCGGCCCGACAGCGGCGTGATCCGTCTCTTGGGCGAAACCGATTCCGAAAAGCGTCGGCGGCGGATCAGCTACCTCCCGGAAGAGCGTGGCCTCTATCGAAAGATGAAGGCCCGCGAGCTCCTGGTCTACTTCGGGCGCCTTCGCGGCGTCGATCCGGCCGAGGGGAAGCGGCGCGCCGATCAGTGGCTCGCGCGCTTCGAGCTCTCCGCCTTCGCCGACTCGAAGCTCGAAGCGCTCTCGAAGGGGATGGGGCAAAAGGTGCAGTTCATCGCCACCATCCTCCATCGGCCGGAGCTCGTGATCCTCGATGAGCCCTTCTCCGGCCTCGATCCGGTCAACGTCGAGCTGATCAAGAGCGTGATGCTCGAGCTCAGGCGCGAGGGCACGACCATCATCTTCTCGACCCACCAGATGGACACGGTCGAGCGCCTCTGCGACTCGATCTGCCTGATCAACCACGGCAAGAAGATGCTGAGCGGATCGGTGGCGGAGGTTCGGCGCCGGCACGGCACGAACTCGGTCCACCTCGAGTACGAAGGGGAGGCGCGCTTCCTCAGTGATCGCGCGCTGGTGGCGCAGGCGGAGGACTCGGGTCGCTTCGTCGAGATCGTGCCGGCGGCGGGGGTGAGCCCGCAGCGCATCCTCGAGGCGGCGGTGAAGGAGGTCACGGTGCGTCGCTTCGAGGTGACCGAGCCGTCGCTTCATCACATCTTCATCGAAACGGTCAAGGCGCAAGGCGGGGAGGTCTAAGGTGAATCGACTCTTCATCGTCTTCGCGCAGGAGTACATGCTCAAGGTGAGGACCCGCGGCTTCCTCATTGGGACGATCCTCACGCCGTTGCTCCTGGCCGCGATCTTCGTGGTGCCGACCTTCTTCATGACCATGAACACGCAGCGGGCGAGCTCGCTGGTGGTCGCGGACGAGAGCGGCGTGCTCCTGCCGGAGCTCAAGCAGGCCCTCGCAGACACGACCAGTGATGCCGTGAGCGGAGAATCGAGGCGGGACTCGGACGACAGCCCCGATCGTGCGGGCCTGACCGTCCTGAGCGAGCCGATCAACGGCCGCAGCCCCGAGCAGATCCAGAGCGAGCTCAATCGCCGGGTGAGTGAGGAGCAGGTCGACGCGTTTCTCTTCGTGCCGAAGGACGTGCTCGA
>CAZZAH010000009.1:0-4806 GCA_964652115.1 uncultured bacterium
GCGAAGGAGCGCCAGGGCAGCTTCGACCGTCACCGCGCCCGCCACCGCGATGATCTCGTCGCGCGGCGTCATCACCTCGTTCACCGTGCGCGATTCACAGGAGAGGATGCGCGCGAGCAGCGCTTCTCCCTCGCGCGAGAGCGGTTCATCTTCGGTCTCGCCCTCCGCGGCGACGAGCGCGCCGGGATTGGCCGGCAGGCCGACCGCCTCGGTCTCCGCGTGCGGAGCCGCGTGGGTCGCCTCCGTCGCTTGCGCGCCGCGCCTGCGAGGGAAGAAGTAGATCAGCTCGGTATAGAGAAAGCCGCCCGCGAGCACGAGGGCGAAGGTTCCCCAACGCATCGCCGGTCCGCCGTGAAGCGGACGCGGGTCGGCCGGAAGCGCCAACCAGAAGGCGCCGCCGGTCCATGCCGCCACGATCGAGAGATGAAGCAGCCCATTGATCCAGCGAGTGAGGAGCGAGGCGCGCGAGGCGCTCCACCTTCCGACCCACGGCAGAAGCAGCGCGGGCCAGAGAAAGATCGTTCCGTTCATCGAGCTCGACGCGTGGTCGCGCTGCCGCGCAAGAGCTCTTCCCCGATGCCGTTTCGGCGCGCCCACTCGCGCAGCCTGCGCTCCTTCGGCACCATCACCGCGCGATCCTTCGGCTCGATGTGATCGTGGCCGAGCACGTGGAGCAGGCCGTGCACTACGAGCCGCACCAGCTCCTTCCCCGGCCTCACCGCTTGGGTCCTCGCCTGCCGCTCGCACTGCGGCACGGAGATGATGATCTCGCCCAGAAGCCGCGGCTCCTCCGGATCGAGGTCGGGCGCGTCGTTGCTGAAGGAGAGGACGTCGGTCGTCTGGTCCTTGCCGCGAAAGTCGCGGTTGAGCTGCCGCACCAGTCGATCGCCCGCCAGGATCACGCCGAGGCCGTCGCCTTCGGGCGCGTGCTCTAGATCGAGGCCATGGTTGACCAATCGCACCAACGCGCGGCGATCAAGCGCGACCCCGCGGTGCCGAAGTTGAATCGGCACGGGTCGGCTTGGATTCGTCGGCGCGCCTTGGGAACTCTCTCGCCTGCCGTCCATGAAACGCCCCCGATAGCAGCGTGGTGAAAACCTCGCGCACCTTGGCGAGGTCGCTCAGGGTCAAGCCGGAGTCGTCGAGGTTGCCGTTTTCCAGGTTGTCGTGCACGACGCGAAGGACCACCCCCTTGATTCGACTGGGGGTCGGATCTTCCAGGCTGCGGGCCGAGGACTCGACCTCGTTGGCCAACAGCACGAGCGCCGATTCGAGGCTCGAAGGCCGCGGACCCGGGTAACGGAAGTCCTCCGGCCGCGCGTCCGGATCCTTGCTCCGCGCTTTCAGCCAGTACTGCGCGAGCACGCTCTGCCCGTGATGCTCGCGAATCCCCTGCACCACCTCGCGCGGCAGCCTCGACTCGGTCGCGAGGCTCATCCCTTCGCGCAGGTGCGACTCGTGGATGAGCCGGCTCATCGAGGGCGCGAGCTTGTCGTGCGGGTTCTTCCGTCCGACCGCGATGTTCTCCGGGAAGTACTCCGGCTTCGCGATCTTCCCGATGTCGTGGTAGTAGCCGATGACCCGCGCGAGCAAGGGATTCGCGCCGACCAACTGCGCCGCGCTCTCCGCCAACGCACCGACCATGATCGAGTGATGGTAGGTGCCGGGCGCGGCCAGCATCAGTCGTCGCAGCAGCGGACGGTTGAGGTCCGAGAGCTCGAGCAGCGAAAGATCGGTCGAGCGATGAAAGACCGACTCCAAGATCGGCAGCGTGAAGAGCGCCACCGCGGTCGCGAGGAAGGGCGAACCGGCCGCGGCGAGAGCATTCCGAATGAAGCTCGAGAGGGGCGTCCCTTCCGCCAACGAGAGCGCGAAGAGCACGAGGAGATGGAGCCCCGGAACGAGCGCCAAGAGCCAGTAGAACTGCCTCCGCTGCCGCACGCGCGGGGTCAGGAGCACCGCGCCTAAGCTGCCCAATCCCACCACCGCGAAGAAGGGCGTACCCGCCTCCGCCACCAGACCAACCAGAAAGACCGGCAGCACCGTCGCCGCCATCCCCAATCGCTCGTCGAAGAAGAGCGTCGAGAGGATCGACACCGCCGCGACCGGCACCAGCATCGGCGGCACCTCGAAGAAGTGGATCAGCACCGAGGCCAACACCAGCACCATCGCCTCGATGAAGGTCAGGAGCCAGAGGTCATCCGCGCGTTCGAGCAGCGGCCGCCGGTGATACCAGAGATAGGCGAAGAAGGACGAGAGCAGGATCACGATCAGAAGGATGTCGCCGAAGGCCGGGAAGAGCCGTTTGAACCAGGCGGCCGAACCACGTTGGCCGCGCCAGTGCTCATAAGAAAGAAGCAACCGGAGCTTGTCCGGCGTGATGCGCTCGTGCGCGCCGATGATCTTCTCGCCCTTCAGCACCTTGCCGGTGTCGCGTTCGACGCCCGCCGCGGCCGCTTGCACCTTCGCCTCGGTGCTGACTCGATCGAAGGTCAGGTTCGGAACCGCGCCGTAGAGCGCGACCTCGGCCAGCACATCTCCCGACAGACCGTGCGATCCCGCGCGCTGCTTGGCCAACTCGCGCACGCGATCCGAGGAGAGAAGCGCGCTGGTCGAGAGGGTGGCGTCGCCGAGCGGATCCTTCACCGTCACGCTGCCGTAGCTCGTCAGCTCCTGCGCGACCTCGGGCGCGACGTAGCCACGCTGCATCACATCGCGGACCAGTCGTTCCGCTTGGTCGATGATCTCGGTCGGACGGGGCCCGATCAGGAGCGCAATCAAGGTCTCGGAGCTCAAGGCGAGCTCGAGCTCCGACTTCTCCTCATCCTTGGCGTGCGGCTTTCGCAGAGCGCTCACGCGCTGGCGCAGCGAATCGAATCGCCTCGCGCTGGCGGCAGCCGCGCTGTCCGAGCGCACCACCACCGCCGGCACCGCCTGCGTCTTCTCCGTGAGCTCGCGTTCGAGCTGCGTCGGGTCCTTCAGAATCGCGTAGTCGAACTCGGCGATGACGGTGGTCGGCTGGATCTTTCCGAGCTCGTAGCGCCCTTCACTCGGACGGAGCGGCCACCTCACCAAGGTGAGCGCGGCGAGGAAAACGAGCAGCGCGGCTAGTCGCTGTTGCCGGCCGATGGTGAACCAGGCTAGCGGCTCTCGTGGCCCACTGCCGTCAGCGGAGCCGCCCGACCGCGCATCGCCCGCCCGATCGCCGGAGGACCTGTCACCGGATGACCCGTCGCCGGAGGATCGATCGCCGAATGGCCTGTCGCCTGCCGCCATGCCTAGCGCTCCGGCGCTTCGTTCCCCGGCCTCTTCCGATCGAAGGCCAAGATGATGTCGCGCACCAGGCGATGGCGCACGACGTCCTTCTCGCTGAAGTAGAGGAACTGGATGCCGGCCACGTCCGCCAGGATCTCCTGGATCAGCACAAGGCCCGACTTGTCGGGATGCTCGAGGTCGATCTGGGTCACGTCGCCGGTGATGCAGGCCTTGGAGCCCGGACCGAGCCGCGTGAGGAACATCTTCATCTGGGTCAGGGTCGCGTTCTGCGCTTCATCGAGAATCACCAACGAGCGCGCGAGCGTGCGACCGCGCATGTAGGCGAGCGGCACCACCTCGATCACGCCGAGCTGAAGAAAGCGCTGCAGCTTCTCGTAGTGGACCATGTCCTGCATGGCGTCGTAGAGCGGACGCAGGTACGGATCGACCTTCTCCTGCATGTCACCCGGCAGGAAGCCGAGGCTCTCGCCGGCCTCCACCGCCGGTCGTGTCAGCACGATCTTCTCGATCGCTTTCTCGCGCAGGAGACGAAGCGCGACCGCCACCGCGAGATAGGTCTTGCCGGTACCCGCCGGCCCGATACCGAAGACGATATCGTCGGCCAGCAGCGCCTCGACGTAGCGCGCCTGCACCGGAGTCCTGACCTTGACCACGCGCTTGTCGCCGAAGAAGACGATGCCGTCCTCGGGCAGGACGCCCGCTTGCGGCAGGTCACCCGGCGGCGCGTCGCTCACGTTGAGCAGGTACTCGAGATCTTCCGAGGTGATCTCTCGGCCGGCGCGCACGCGTTCGATCAACGCGCGAAGCACGCTCGAGGCGGCGGTCACCGCCTCTGCCGCGCCCTTCACCACCAGGCGCCCACCGCGCGCGGCCAGGGCGACGTTGAATCGTTGTTCGAGCGCCCTCAGATTGCCGTCGCCGTGCCCCAAGAGCGACAGCGCGTCGATCCCCTCGATCGAGAGCGTTTCTTGCACCAGTGGCGGCGCCATCGCGCGCTACTTCGCCCCGGTTTTCGCGCCCTTGGGCAGATTGACGCGCGTGCCCGCCTTGAGCGGCGCGGCGGGGTCTCCCAGCATGGCCTTGTTGAGGTCGAAAATTTCCTGCCAGCGATTGGAGTCGCCCAGGGTCGTCTTCGCGATCGACTTGAGCGTATCGCCCGGCTTGACCACGTAGGAGTTGAGCGCCTTCTCCTTCAGCCGCAGCTCGCGGACCTCTTGCTGAAGCTTGACCGTCTTCGCCGATAGATCGATCGAGGTGGTGCGAAGGCTCTCGGCCGCGACGGCCAAGCTATCGGACATGCGCTTGAAGCCGTCCGCCTCGGTCTTGTAGGCGGTGTAGGTGTTGTTCATGTACTGGCAATACTGATCGGCCTGGGCGCCGCGCAAACGCAGCATCTCGTCCGGCGTGTAGAACTCACCCTTCGAGGGATCTTTCACCGGCGGCAGCGGTCCGCCCGCGCAGCCCGCGAGGTTCAAGGCGAGCGGCGCGAGGATGGCGACGAGCGCGAGGAAGCGACGAGCGCGCATCAGT
>CAZZAH010000009.1:4906-8682 GCA_964652115.1 uncultured bacterium
GGGCACGTCGAGCGAGCCCCTTCCCTTACGCGAACCTTACCTCGGTCACGACGTAGGTCCCGCCCGACCTGTCGTCACGCGTGATCTGAATAATGCCGGCCTGCGCCGCCTGCTCCAGCAGCTCGCTGAAGGTACGGAAACCATAGGCGCTCTCGGAGAAGGTCGGCTTCTTCCGCTTGATCGTGTCCTTGATCATCGAGCTCCAGAGGATTTCCTTGTTCTCGCGCAGGAGCGCCTCGATCGCGTCGAGCAGAAGATCGAACGCTTCCTGCCGCTTCGACGGCGCCGCCTTCTCCGCCGCGCCGCGCTGCCGCCGTTCACTCCGCTCGTTCGCGTCGACCAGATCCTCGTAGAAGAGGAACTCGTCACAGTTCTCGGCCAGGAGATTCGACGTGGCATCGCGGAGACCAATACCGATCACCCGCTTGTTGTTCTCCTTGAGCTTCGAGACCAGCGGCGAGAAGTCGCTGTCGCCCGACATCACGACGAAGGTGTCGAGGTGCTCCTTCGTGTAGCAGAGGTCGAGCGCATCGACCACCAGGCGGATGTCGGCCGAGTTCTTCCCGGTCTGCGTCCGCTTCGGGATCTCGATCAGCTCGATCGCCGCCTCGTGGAGGTTGCCCTTGAAGTCGGAGTAGCGCGACCAATCGGCATAGGCGCGCTTGGCGATGATGCGTCCCTTCTCGAGCAGGCGCTCCAGGATCTTGTGGATGTCGAAGCTCTTGCTCTTCTTCCCACGCAGTCCGAGCGCGATGTTTTCGAAGTCGATGAAAAGGGCGATTCGGGCTTCTTCGTTCATGGATCTACTCATTTCGTTCCGGCCTCTCGGCCACGGTCGCGCGCGCCGTCAAGATTTGAGCTCGATCTTGAGCTCTCGCAGATCGGCCGGATCGACCGGCGCGGGGCAGCCGTCCATCAGAGAGCTGGCGCTCGTCGTCTTCGGGAAGGCGATGGTGTCGCGCAGCGATTGCTTGCCCGCCAGCAGCATGACCAGGCGATCGAGGCCCATGCCGATACCGCCGTGCGGTGGTGCGCCGTATTGGAAAGCCTTGAGGAGGAAGCCGAACTTCCGCTCCGCGTCCTCGGGCGAGACCCCCACCACCTTCATCACCGCCTCCTGCACGTCGCGACGATGGATGCGGATCGAACCGGAGCCCATCTCGCAGCCGTTCAAGACAAGGTCGTAGAGGCGCCCGCGCACGCGCTCGGGCTCGCTCTCGAGGTACTGGAGGTCCTCTTCCATCGGCATGGTGAACATGTGGTGCGCCGGAGCGAGGGCACCGCTGTCGGGATCGCGCTCGAAGAGGGGGAACTCGGTCACCCAGAGGAAGCGCCACTGCGCCGCCTCCTTCGGATGCTCCTTCAGCCAGTCGTTGCCGAGCTTGGTGCGAAGCGCGCCGAGCGAACGGCAGGCGACTTCACGTCGATCGGCGACCAGCGCGAGCAGATCGCCGTCGACCGCGCTCACGAGCGCGATCAGCGCCTGCTGCGTCTCCGGCTTCAAGAACTTCGCGATCCCTCCGTCGAGCGCCATACCTCCGCCGGGAGCACCGCCCGCCACCTTCGCCCGAGCGAGCCCCTTCGCGCCGTAGGTCTTGACCAGCGCCTCGAGCTCGTCCTGCTCCTTCCGCGAGAGCGCGCCGCCCCCGGGCACGCGAAGGCACTTGATCGCGCCACCCGACTCCAGCGTCTGCTCGAAGACCTGGAAGCCCGAGCCCTTCACCGCATCGGTCGCGTCCTCGATCGGGAAATCGAATCGAAGGTCCGGCTTGTCGCTTCCGTAACGCTCCATCGCGACACGATGCGGCATCCGCTCGAACGGTGTTTCGATCTCGACGCCGAGCGCGGTGCGAAGGACCTCGCGTTGAATTCCTTCGACCAGCCCAAAGACCTGCTCCTCACCGACGAACGACATCTCGAGGTCGATCTGCGTGTGCTCCGGCTGGCGGTCGGCGCGAAGGTCCTCGTCGCGCAGACACCGCGCGATCTGGAAGTAGCGATCCATGCCGGAGACCATCAGGATCTGCTTGTAGAGCTGCGGCGATTGCGGCAGCGCGTAGAAGGTGCCTGGGTGCACGCGGCTCGGCACGAGATAGTCTCGCGCCCCTTCCGGCGTCGGGCGGACCAGCATCGGCGTCTCGATCTCCCAGAAACCCTGGGCGTCGAGGTAGCGTCGGACGGCGAGCACGATCCGATGGCGAAGGCCCATCACGCGCGAGAGGTCAGGCCGGCGCAAGTCGAGGTAGCGATACTCGAGGCGAAGGTCCTCGCTCGCGGCGGTCGCATCCTCCACCTGAAAGGGCGGCGTCTCCGAGTCGTTGAGCACGCGAAGCTCGGACGCCACCACCTCGACCTCACCGGTCGGAAGGTTCGGATTTCGCATCGACTCCGGGCGGACGGCGACCACGCCGTCGACCGCGGCGACAAACTCACCGCGAAGCGCCCGCGCCTTGGCCAGGAGCGGCTCGCTCAAATCCTCGGGACGAAAGACGACCTGGACCAGCCCATAGCGGTCACGTAGGTCGACGAAGAGAACGCCGCCATGATCGCGTGTCCGATGAACCCAACCGGCCAAGCGCACCTTCGCGCCCGCGTCGGTGGCGCGAAGTTCTCCGCAGGTGTGGCTGCGCCGCCAGTCCCACAGATGCTCGAGCTCCATGTTCCCCTTCCCTTCCCAGCTCCTCGATCAGCTCGCGTCGTCCCGTTCCAACCCGCCGTGCTCCACTCGACCTCGCACGCCGAAGCGAAAGAGCGACGGCCAACCGCTCTCCATTCGTTGCGCCAGAAGCGCCCCGCTCACGCCGCCCAGAAAATCGGCCATCCAATCGAGAGCGGAGGAGAATCGCCCGGGGATCTGCCTCTGAAAGACCTCATCGCCCGCCCCAAGGAGGGCGATGGCGAGGATCGCGCCCACGGCTGATTCCCGCCTGATCCCGCCGGAGAAGCGGAGCGCACGGTAGAGGAGCCCTCCTAGCGCGGCATATTCCCCGAAATGCCCCATCTTGTCCAGATACGGCACCCCGCTCGGCAGGCGCAGGTTGGGTCGACTCGATAGGTAAAGCACGAGCCCCTCGAAGAGGAGCACCGGAATCCACGCCGCCAGATAGGGACGGCCGCCCGGGCCGCGATAAGGATCGTCCGACGAAGTGCGCGCCACCTACTGCCGCAGCTTCTCTTCCTCCTCGGCGATGATCCGCTGGACCTCGTCGGGAGTTTGCGCGAGGAGCAGCCGCTTCTGCAGATCGCCGGTGTAGAGCAGGCGCGATATCCGCGCGAGGATGCGGATGAACCCTCCGCGCTCCTCCGGCCCCACGATCATGAAGACGAGTCGGACCGGCTTCTCGTCCAACGACTCGAACGAGATCTCTGAGCCCGGACGCGCGAGGGAGACGGCCAGCCGGGACACGGCCTGACTCTGAGCGTGGGGAATCGCGACCCCGCCCCCGATGCCGGTGCTCATGACGCGCTCCCGCTCGAGCAGCGCCTGCAGCACTGCTTGAGGGTCGGTGATGATCGAGGCTTGGACCAGACGATCGACCATCAGCCGGATCAGCTCGGCCTTGTCCTTGGCCGGTACGTCGAGCTGGATGCAGTTCGTCTGGATCAGTTCGGTCAGGCTCATCGAGCTTCTTGCCGACTTCTTCAGGGCCCCAAAGGAAAGAGGCGGGTCGTCAAAGTTGACCGAAAGAAAAAGCCGGCCGGTCGCCGGCTCCTCTCGGCTAAACGCTAGCGGAGACTAGCAGACCCGGGGCGACTGTCAAGGTCACCCCGGACGC
>CAZZAH010000009.1:8782-25522 GCA_964652115.1 uncultured bacterium
AAACGCTAGCGGAGACTAGCAGACCCGGGGCGACTGTCAAGGTCACCCCGGACGCGGAGGCCTGGCTCAGGGCCGCGCCCTCAACCGCGCCGCCGGCGTCGATCGAGATTGTAACGTTCGATCTTCGCCTTCAATCCCTTCCGCGAAAGTCTGAGCTCCGCCGCCGTGCGGCTCTTGTTCCATCGATTCCGTTCAAGGGCGTGGAGGATCGCCTGTGCCTCAAAGGTCTCGACCAGTCCCTTCAAGCCTCGTTCGCGCGTGGCCGGCAGCGTGGCCGCCTCCAACACCTGCGAGGGAAGAAGCGCCGGGACAAGGTGCGTGCCCGGCTCCGCCAAGGTGACCGCGCGCTGAATCGCCTTCTCGAGCTCGCGCACGTTGCCCGGCCAATTGTGCTGGCGGAGCCGCTCGATGAAGGCAGGCGTGCAGCCGCGAATGTCTCGCCGCATCAGCTGCGCGAACTTCTCGATGAAGCATCCCGCCAGAAGCGCGATGTCTTCCGGCCGATCCCGGAGCGCAGGTACCACCAGCGCGATGTCATTCAAGCGGTAGTAGAGATCCTTGAGGAACCGCCCTTGCTCCACCTCGATCTGGAGGTCCGCGCAGCTGGTGGCGCAGACGACGCGAACGTCGAGCGTCCGATAGGAGGTCGCTCCCACCGGCCGAATCTCGCCGGAGTCGAGCAGGTGAAGGAAACGACGTTGCACGGTCAGCGGTGCCTTTTCGATCTCGTCCAAAAAGATCGTGCCGCCGTCGGCTTCCTCGAGCAGACCTATCCGATCGTTCATCGCGCCGGTGAAGGCGCCCTTCCGATGCCCGAAGAGCTCACTCTCGAGAATCGACTCCGGAAGTGACGCGCAATCGATCGTGATGAAGGGTCGATTGCGTCGCTCGGAAATCCGGTGGATCGCCTGGGCCAGGAGCTTCTTCCCGGTGCCGGTCTCGCCTTGGAGGAGCACCGAGAGCGGGCTGTCCCCCACCTTCGCGATCAACGACAGGATGTCGAGCATCCGATCATCTTGCGTGATCACGTCGGCGACGTAGATGCCATGGCGCAGGCGCTCGAGCTCCGGCCGCGCGATCGCAGTCGAGGTGAGCTCCGTGCTCGGCAACGCGCGCGACGCCTCGGCCGACAGAACCCATGCGTAGTTGAGGTCGCTACGCGAGAACGCGGGCGCTGTCCGCCCACGACGCTCGAGGTAGAGCACGCACTCCCGTCCGTGCAGTTGGACAGGCAGGAGCAGGGCCGAGTGCGGCATCCCTTCCAAGCTCACGCCGTCGACGTCGCGAAGCCCACCGCAGATCGTTGGCCGCGAGAGATCGACGCCCGAAAGCTCGAAGAGCGAGAGCTCGCGCCGTCCGCCGAGTCGAGCCATCGAGTGTGTGCTCAACAGCTCGATTGACGCAGGCTCGACCCGACCGATGAATCCGCCATCCGCCTCGAGCGCGTGCCGCACCACCTGCAAGCACTCACGCACTCTCTCCATCGGCGTGAGGTCGAGGACGCGAACCTCTTCGAGTCGCCGCAACGCAAGCTCCGCGTCCGGCGCCGACGCGTGGCTCGAGGTCTGCTCGCGGCGCAGATGCTCGGATACGCGCTCGAGCTCGCGTTGCAGGTCTTCGCAACGCAGTGGTTCCGCGGAAGTCTCGAGCTCGCTCGCCCCGCTCGTGCCGACCGCGCCCTGCTGAATCGAGGAAAGCTGATGCGGACCGACCAACCGCTCGCGCAGCGACTGGATAAGCGACGCCGCTTCGACGTGCCGCGAGAGCTGAAGCAGGTTCTCCGCCATTCGTATCTCGGCCGAGGCCTCTCGACGCCGGAGCGACATCCGCCGCCACAGATCACGTGCCCGAGCGTTCGCGGTCAGCGCTGCCGCGGCATCGCCTCGGACACTTGATTCAACCGCTCCCCAGGCCTCGAACAGACGCGCGAGCGAAGGCTGCTCGCCGTTCGCCTGGAATCGCTCGGCCAGCGTGCGGAAGAGCGCTTCGGCTTCACCAACCGAGCCGGTGCCCGCGAGGTATCGAAGACGCGCCCTCTGGACCTCGCCTTCCCGGTAACGATTGCGATCCTCGCGCGCGAGCTCGAGCGCGTCAGCCAGCGAACCGCCCGCTTCCGCCCAACGGCCATCCGCCATCGCGAGCTCGGCCTCGAGCACCTTGACCTCGATCACGAGATCGCCACGAGGCGCGAGCTCCTGGGCGAGGGAGCGGGCAGAATCCAATGCGCACGCCGCGGTCGCCAGTTCGCCGCGATCGCGAGCGAGGTACGCCTCCTCGAGCGCGAGCAGGCAACTTTCGCGAGCTAGCGCCAATCCAGAGAGCAAGCCGTGGCAAAGCTCGAGCTCATCTTGGGCCGCGTCCAGCTCCCCCGCCTCGCGGTGCCATTGGGATAAGGTCAACCGAGTGCGGACCAGACGCGGGCGATCGGGCAGCTCCGTCGCACGCTTCAGGCTGCGCTCGATCTGCTCCAGTGCCTCGCCATGGCGGCCGAGCTTCATCAGCACCTGACCCGTATTCAGGAAGATGAGCCCGAGCTTTTGGAATTCGCCTTCCGTCGAGTGGAGGCTAAGGGCGGCGCGATAGTGATCTAGTGCTTGCTCCCACTCTCCCCTCACGCGAAAGATGGCTGCGAGGTTGACGTTGGAGAAGGCAAGGCCTCGGGGCTCCCCGATCGCACTGAAGCGCTCGCGCGCACTGCGGAAATGGCCTCGGGCTGTTTCGACGTCGCCCCGGCGGAAGGCAACCGCACCGAGCAGATTGTTCGCCACCGCGATATCGCTCAGGTGGGATCTGTCGCGTGAATCCAGGAGTGCCAGCACTTGGTGTGCCTGGGCCTCGGAGGCCGCGAGTTTCCCGGCATCGAGATAGGACTTCCCCAAGACGCAGTACGCTCCCGCGACCTCAACCCGGTCGAGGGTGCTGAGGAGCGCGGGATCGATCGCGGACAGCAGCGGCTCCAGAACACCTATCGCATCGGTGGACTTTCCGTCGCGCTCGTAGCAGTGGCCGATCCGCCGTGCGACAGCAATCTGCTCCCGAAGGGTAAGTTGCTCATCAAGGATGGAACGAAACGCTTCGAGCGCAGCGCTGTAGCTGCCGGCCTGAAAGAGCAGGTCGCCCTGCTGAAGCCGAAGCGCGACCGATTCGAGATCATTCTGTGAAGCGTGCCCCGCGCCATTGGGGATTGGGTCCCTCTCCGACGCGACACCGTTCGTGATGAACGCCGATCCTGACATGGGAACCAGGCCGTCTGGACCTGGAGCGTGCGCTTCAGGAAACTCGGTCATGGTTCTCGTCCCCCCTTGCGAGATCACGGGGCGAATCGAGCGCCCCGCAAATCTGCGGACATGCCACCCGGACCGACGGGTTCGGCGGGCATGGACTCATCGAATTCGCGTGTGTCCATCGCCGCCCGCAGCCCCCGCTCGACGCGATGCGTTGCGGACCGCTTCCAGTCGCCTCCGAAAGGCCGTCCGACTTGGATCGGAAAGTGCCGTACGGCGCGCGGAATCAGAACATCGCGCTGCTAAAGCGCCCTACGCACAGCCTCCACGATCCAGAGCAGGGCGAGCTCGCCGTTCAACCGACGATCGGTCTTTGTGAAGCCGATCTGCGGCTGTCCGGATCCCGAGCGATCCTGACCGACGTGGCCCAACTGATCGTGGCTCGGAGGCGGAGTCCCGTAGATCTCCAGCTCATCCGCATCCCCGTCCGTGTCGCCGCCACCAGGAGGTGGCCCGCCCGGATCGGGAATCAGCTGAGGATTGCTTGGGTCTTGCCGGTAGTCCGGCCCGCGAGATTGGCTTGGATCGGAGAGCGTGCTGAGCGCCACCAAGGCAAGGGCGATGATCCAGAGGAGGGACTTTCTGGGAGCCGCTATCCGTGCCATGTTTCCTCCTTACGAGGAGAGCCCCGATGACCCAACGAACCCCGGCCGCCGATGGGTCTTCTCGAGTGTCGAGGCGTAGTCTACGGACCGAGTCAATCCTCTAGCAAGCGTCAAGTCGGAACTGTGGAATTTTCATCGCGCTCGGCGTCCCGGGAGCATATGCACCGAAAGCGCCCTCCACACGCGTCGTCTGCACGCGACAGTTGCTCCGCCTGCGACGGGACTGGTAAATTTGCTGTCGGGTCGTCCAGGCTCGCCTTCGCGCGTCGCGGCCGCTCCTCCTTGTAACAGCATCCTGAGCACAACAGAAGCCGACGGCGGACGACCTTGAAACGTGTTGCTATCCCTCTCACTCGCTTCCTGAAGGACCTGCTTCCCGAGTCGGACCTCTCCTCCGACGAGAGGGCTCTCCTTTCGCAGGTGCGGAACGCCTCCAGCCCTGCCTGGGCTCAGGGGCTCCTGAGGCAACTGCTCGAGTCCCTGCTTGAACGCGGCGCTCTGGTCCTCCTCGGGCGGCAGGAGGATGGGCGCGACGAGCTTCTCACTCTCCGTGACCCGACCCGAAGGCTGCGCTTCACCTTCCGGCTTCCCCTGGCGTCGATCGGACCGCGCGTGCGCCGCGTGAGCTTGCCGCTCGATCCGCCGGCGACGGTCGGCCTCCGACACCAGCAGGTTCAGGAGCTCCTGTCACTGCAGTCGAGCCTCATTACCTCGGGGCGCGTGATGGGACCGAGGGACCTGGTGGCGCGCTTTCCCCAGATCCTGCGCGAGCAGCTTCCGGCGGACCGAGCGGACTTCCATGCGGTCGAGATGCCGCCGGGCGACGAATGGCCCAACGTTCCCTGGCTCGCGTTGCCGGCGGATCGCGCCGACTTGGAGGTGCTCGCGCGCGATCGCGATCACGTGCTCATCATGAGCGGCGCGATTCGCGGTCCGGCAAGCCTCTTCATCGGCGTCGGCGACGAGACCACGGGATGGCGCGGCGTGCTTCAGATCGAGTCGGGCGGACCCGACCCATTCCCGCATGAACGCATCGCGCTCGCGCTCCTTCTCGCACAACACTTCCGCGGGCTGCTTTCCACGCTGGTCCGGCTGCAGGGGCTCATCTTCTACGACTATCTGACCGGCATCTACAACCGCACCTATTTCGAGGATCAGCTGGAGCGCGAGCTCTCGCTGGCGCGGCGGCGCGCGAGCTCGATGGCGCTCTTGATCGTCGACATCGACGACTTCAAGTCATTCAACACGCGCTACGGCTATGACGGAGGCGATCGCGTGCTCGCAACCGTGGCGGTGGTGTTGAAGTCGGCGCTGCGCGCGACCGACACCTTGGCCCGGTACGGCGGCGAGGAGTTCGGTGTGATCCTCGCGGCGCCGGTTCCGATCGACGAGGCACGGCGAATCGCGGAACGGCTTCGTCTCGCGGTAGAAGAGGAACCGCTCCAGATCAAGGATCTGAGCGGCCAGGCGGTCCGCGAACGTGTCACCGTGTCGATCGGCGTCGCCCTTCATCCCGAAGGAGGCAAGACGCCGCGTGATCTGTGGAGCGTAGCCAACCTCGCGCTGCTCGAGGCGAAGTCCCGAGGAAAGAACCAGGTTCGCTTCAATCTTGATAGCGACTAGTACGCTCGACGTCGACTAGTACGCTCGACGTCGACTGGCGCGGGTCATCGAACGCGCGCGACCCGATCCACCTTCTCGATCTTCCGTCCTTCCAGCGTCCGCACCTCGAGCTTGTAGAAGTAGACCCCGTTCGCGACCGGATCACCGTCCTGGTCGCGCCCATCCCACTCGACAAAGTTGTCGCCGCGGAACGAGGGGCCGTCGAGGGTTAGTATCTTCCGGCCGCGCAAGGTGAAGACCGAGACCCGCGCCGACTGCACGCTGCCGTTCAGCGTGTAGTAAAAGCGCGTCGTGTCGATGAACGGATTCGGGAAATTGTAGCTCGCGAGCAGCTCCGCATTCGTAGACGCGGTCTGGAACGGAAAGGCGCGCTCGACATGCGCGGCATCCTCGTGATCGATGCGCAGCCGAATGCTGTTCCCCTCCGGGTTGGACACCTGCGGCAGCCGCGCGCGGACGATCCATTCACGGTCATTGCCCGCCTCACGTGGCGTGGCAACGGCGTCCTCGATTCGGTCCTCGTTCAAGGCGACGGTCAGGTCGCTCGCCGCGAGATCGATCGGGTTCGACAGCTCGATTCGAATCGAGTCTCCCGCCGCGACGAAGCCTCCGGGGGAAATCTCGTGGTACACGCCCTGCTCGAGCGCGAAGAGCTTCGTCTCCAGCTTGACCGGAAGCGCGAGCGAGCGGTCTCGACCGGTGCGATCGCGCGCGGTGATCCGAACCTCGTAGTCCTCCGGCGGCGTCACGAGCAGCGAGTTGTAGCGGAGCACGCGGCGTCGATCGTCGTTCGGTCGCGTGGGATCCGGGATGAGCTCGTATCGGCTGGGGTCGATCACGCCCTCGCGATCCGTGACCGTGACGCTACCGATCATGGTTTCGTCGGTCAGGAGGACCTCGATCTCGGCGCTGTCGCTCTCCGCTGCCGCGACGAGGGCGGTTCCATCCCAGAGATCGCCGTTCACCTTCACCTCGGCGAGGCGGGGCGGCGCGATATCGATGGTGAGGGTGGGGTCGCCGAGCAGGTTATAGGTCACCATCATGCCCAGATTGTCGCGGTTGGCGCTCTGCGCCAGCAGCTCGAGCTTCGCCCCGGTGATCAAGTCGCCGAGCCGCCACTGTGTGTTCCCGTTCGCGTCCTGCGGCGGGTTCAAGAACCAGCTCCGGAAGAGGGCGAGGTTCAGGAGATCGTTTTCGTTTCGCCACTCGTACGCGGTGGAAGCGAATGCGGCGATCGCGGCGCGTCCGTCCGGCTGTAGGAGCATCCGCTCGCCCAAGGCATCCCCTTCAAACGTGGCGGCCTCGGTGAACTTCGAAAACTCCGCCAGGTGACAGCCGTACCCCATGAAGATGAACGGCTTCCCCACGTTCTCCATGTGCGCGCTGTCGAAGCGATACACGCTCGGTTCTTCTCGGAGGATGTACTCGTGAGCGCAGAGTTGGCCGTTCGCGTGGCCGTTGTAGGTCACAAACAAGTGGCCGCGCGACATTTCGGTCAGGAGCTTCGGAGCGACGACGTTCTGGCCGAACTCCAGATTGTCGCAGGTGGAAGGACAGCTCGCCGGACACTCCGTTCCAGGGGGATAGCAAAGACCGCCCGTTACCCGCGTCGTGAGGTCATTGTTCTCCATCGGGCAGCGCCAATCGCGGCAGTCGCCGCTGCCGTTCGAATCCGGCCGGCAGCGGCCGAGGCAGGCCACGGAATCCATGTACTGCGCGACGAAGAAGGAGTCGCACTCGAAGTCGGCGAAGCCGGCCTGACGTTGGATGATGTCCCGGCTCTTCCGCGAGGCATAGATGAAGATGTTCTCTCCGTCGTTGCTGTCGCGGCGCGGGCTTCCCTGCCACTGGTAGGTGCCGCCGAATCCGATGCTGTTCGAGTATTCGTCGTCGGAGACGAAAAGGCCGCGGTTGCGCCAGTTGTCGTTCGGGCTCCAATCCTCGTATCGAATGATCTTATCGACCATCGTCGCCAGCTCACTGGTCGAGCCGACCGGCAAGCGGCCCAGGTGCATGTCGGGACGGAAGTCCAGATCCTCGGTGTCCTCCTCGAGATTGTCGACGTACCAGAAGTCGGTCCCCACCAGCCCCCCGCGCACGTTCGAGAAGAGGGTTTGAGTCGGCACGAAGTTGGGCGCGCTCACGCCCGTGAGCACGTTGGCGAAGTCGTCGCTCGCGTCGCCGACCAGCAACAGATAGCTGGGGGCGACCTCACGACTGCGGAAGAGATAGCGGAGATAGCTTCGAATCGCGTTCGGCCAGGCACGTCCGCCGTTGAATTGGTCGAAGAGGTCGCGGACCGAAACCACCTTCACCTTGAATCCTTGGGACTCACGCTTGGCGACCCACGGTTCGAGGCCCGCGGCGAACTCAGGCGCCGTGACCACGATCACGTCCTCGTCTCCGACCGAAGCGAGATCTTCGTCCCCCTCCTTCGCGATCGAGACCGGCACGGCAGCCGAATAGGGACGCGTGACCGCGAAGCTCCGAGCGTCGCTCAGGTCGAACTGCAGGCGGAGCGCCCGACCGCCGCTCTGAAGCTGCGCGGGCGAGTAGCCGACGACCTTGGGCGCGAGCGAATCGGTAACGTCGTACGCAAGGAGTGCGGGATCGGCCGGCGGCTCATTGAACCCGGTCAGGACGAACTCTCGCGGGCCGATCATGGCGGGGGTCGTGCGGAAGTCGATCTGATCTCCACTCGCGGCGAAGCTCCGTTCATAGGTCCACCGCATGCGATCGAGCGCGGTGCCGCTCACCCCTTCTCCGAGCTCCATGATCACGCGGTTGCGTGAAGCTTGAAGCGGCAGGCCGGCCAACGCGCCCCCATCGAAGGAGAAGATCCGACGCGCGAGCGGCGGGACTTCGAGCTCGCCGGGGAGCTCCACCGCTTGACCGCCGACCGGGCCGAAATAGACGCGGGGCAATCCATGCGCTCCCGCGTCGACACCCTGTAAGCGGAGGGTTAGACCCAGCACCGCGCGGAACCCGGGAAGATTGAACTCACGTTCCGAGATGCTGCTGGCCCCCGCGCCGATCCAGACGAAATGCTCACCGACGATGTCGCGAACGCCGGCGCTGATCAGCCCGGGATTCTCCTCGGTCGAAGCGTAGGGCGAGTAGATGCCGTCCCCTTCGAAGGTCTGACTCCAGACGGACGAGACCTCCGGCGTGAGATCGGAGCGACCGAGGTCGGAGGTGACCGACGCCATCCGCGCGCCGCCCTCCGGACGAACGGAAAGGAAGTAGGCGTTCTTCCGGCCGTAGCGACGCTCCCAAGCGGGTGGATGGAGTCGACTCCACGCGTTGAGTCCGAGGAAGAGGAACTCGTCGCCCGCATCAAAGACGCCGTTGGAGTTCCGATCGCGCAACTGGATCGGTACCGGCAGCTCGACGAACGGGCCCCCTTCGCGACCGAGCTCGAACTGACGCTCGTTCAACGCGACCTGGTCGATGGCCGGCGTTTCCGCGAAGCCCGCGGCCGCGAGCGCGGCGTAGGTGACGCGATGCATGCGACTCTGCTCGACCGTGATTCTGAATTCGCCATGCGGAGCGGCGGCGGGAACGCCGCGGAGTGCCGCCTTCTCCGAGAGGAATTTCGGCGCGTCGTCTCCATTCAGAACCGCGCGCTGGTAGGTGCGGCGCCACTCGTCGCCTTCCGCGCCGGCGGCGAGTCGCCTGGGCGCCGTGATGCCGTTCGATTGGAATCGGACCTCGACCTCGATCTCGCGCGCGACCTCGATGCCCGAGATATTCGGATTCCAGCGGTAAGGAGCGATGCGGATGTCGGCGATCTCGAGGTGCCGGAGTCTTCCCGTTCCCGAAAGGGCGACGGTCTCGCTCGGATAACCTCCCGCATAGAGGGCCGCATTTCGGATCGACACCGAGCTCTCGATCGGAAGCCCCGCGTCGTCGTCTCGGATGCCGCGGCGAGGCACCGGCGCCGGCCACACGCCGGGAAGCGCGCTCGAGTCGAGCACGCGAAAAGTGACCACAGGGCGCGTCCCCGGTGGCACCGCGATGGCGATGCTCCGCGTTGGGAGTCCGGGTGCTCCGGGCTGGTCGTTCGAAATGACGTACCCCTCGGCGGACACGACCGAGTCGTCGCCGGGCCTCGGGCTCGAGACGATCAGCTCCGGTGCATGCACGCGAAAGGAAAGGCCCGCCTCGCTCGAGCGTACGAGCTCGACGTCCGAATAGGCGGTGCCCGAATCGGCGGTGTCGGAGGCTAGTGAGCGAGCGGCGAAGACGAGCGCCATGGCGGCGAGGGAAGCGAAGCGCAAGTAAGTGCGCGGCACGGGTCGGACTCCTTTCATCACCGGGCCCTCACGACTGGGCACTCAGTACTGGGCTCGAGGCCACTCGGAAGGTGCGAGCGAGCATGGTCGCGAGGCGTGGGGCGGGCGTGGCATCAGCTCCGTTCCAAGCGACAGCCGAAGCAATCACACATTCCTCGGAGGAGACGATAAGGATAGATGCCCGTGCGGTGGCCGTCACCCCACACCAACGATACCGCGTAGTTCCCCACCGACTCGATCGAGGAGAGCCTGAGCGAGCGAGGATCGGGCGGGGTGAACACACGGAGACTCCCCTTCGAGTCGCGAGCATCTCGGCACTCCGCGCAAGGGCAGGCAGCGCGAAGCGCCGCGGCCTCGAGCAATGTCTGATGCCCATCCGTCCACTCGATCAGCATCGCGCCATCGGGCTGAATCGAGGCTTCGGGTACGCTCGAACCGGTCCGCTCCATGGCTGCACACTCCGCGAGTCTCTGGGGATGGTCGATCGCGTTCGCGACCTCGGGATCGTTGCATCGCGCGTGCGGTGAGGTCAAGGCGCGTCGCGGCTTTGACCCTTCGCGCGAGCCTGTGTTAGCGTGCCCCACTCGGACGCGAAGAGCGCCGAGGAAGGGCGGAATGGGCGCTGCAGTCATGCGAAATCGCTGGCATCTCTACTGGGAATTCACGCGGCCCTTCACCCTCATCGCTCCCGCTCTAGGGATGCTCTCGGGCGGCGTGACCGCGCTCGGAGCCGGGACCCCGACCACTCTGACCGGCTCACTCATCGTGAAGATCATCCTCGGGACGATGATGGCCGCGGTGCTGAACGGCGCGAGCAACGGCATCAATCAGATCTACGACCTCGAGGTCGACCGCGTGAACAAGCCGGGGCGGCCGATCCCTTCGGGGCGTCTCGGCATCCGCGAAGCGGGCTGGCTGACCACCGTGCTTTACCTGGCGGCCGCGGGGCTGGCCGCGCTGGTGAATCTGCAGTGCTTCATCCTCGCCTCGATCGCGGCGATCCTCACCATCATCTACTCCGTGCCCCCCTTCCGAACGAAGCGGAACGCCATCCTGGCCAATCTCACGATCGCGATTCCGCGGGGCTTGCTCCTCAAGGTGGCCGGCTGGTCGATGACGAAGGACGCCTTCCACGGCGCGGAGCCCTGGTTCATCGGCGCGATCTTCGGGAGCTTCCTGCTTGGAGCATCGACGACGAAGGACTTCGCCGACATGAAAGGCGACGAGGCGGGCGGCTGCATCACGCTGCCGGTTCGCTACGGCGCGAAGAAGGCGGCCTGGATCATCGCCCCCTTCTTCGTTCTCCCCTTCATGCTCATCCCGATCGGGGTAAAGATCGGGATTCTGAGCGGTGTGCCGGCGCTGCTCTATGCGCTTGGCACGCTGCTAGTGCTCTGGGGGCTCTACACCGTGTCGTTGATCCTCAAGGATCCCGACGCTCTGGCGCGCACGGAGAACCACGTCTCCTGGCGGCACATGTACATGATGATGTTCTGCGCCCAGATCGGCTTCATGGTCGCCTACCTGGCGAAGTACCTGCTCTAGCCGCTCGAGCCCGCGGCCTTCGCCCCTTCCGGCGCGCGCAGGCGAGCGCGATCGACCGCTTCCCAATCGATGGTCACCGGATGACGCTTCCGCCCTTCGTCGAGGAGCTCCTTCAAGCGCGCGCCGACGCGCTTGTCGACCATCCCGGTTTGGATCGTGATCTTGACCTCGTCGAACGGCTTCTGCCTGAAGGGTAGAAGCTCGATCACCTTGGCCACGGTGTAGCCGTTCCCGACTGGGATCGGATCCGACACGCCATTGAGCGGCAGCCGGAAGATCACGTCGTCGAGGAGAGGCGAGCGCCCGTAGGTCAGAAGCGGGGTCCCCGCGTCGCCGGTCGACTTCCAGCTCGTGTCGGCGGCGGCGACGGTGACGCGAACCTCCTCGGTGCTCTTGCCAGCGCGAAGGAGCTCGGCCGCCCGTTGCGCCTTGCCGCGATCGTTCAGGTTGATCGCGACGAAGCGACGGCGCTCCTGCTCGGCGAACTCCGGGAGGTGCGAGTCGTAGTACGCGCGCATCTCCTCGTCGGTCGGGCGCACCTTGGCCCTAACCTCGTTGCGGTTGAACTGACGCCCCTTCACCTCGCGCAGGTGCGCAGCGAGCATCTCCTTGATCTCGGGCCGTTGGTCGATCTTCCTGGCCAGCGCCTCGCGGAGCTCGAAGCGTTCGAGCACGAGCTCCCTCAGGAGATTCTCGACGTCGGTGCCCGATTCGAAGCGGGGCCAGGTCGGCATCGGGTGCGAGAAGAGCTGATCGAAGATCATGAGCGGTGTAACACGACCCTTCGGCGGATCGAAGGTGGCAAGCACGCGAGACGTGTCGGCCAAGGGCACGGGCAGACCGGTCCACGGCACCGGATCCGAGGCGGCCACCGCGGAGCCGTCCTCTTGCGCGCCCAGCGCCTGGAGGTCCTCGCCACGGTTGATGCCCTTCGTCTTCTCGCGCAGAAGGACCGTCATCCACGCGACCTGCGCGGGATCCATCTGGTAGTGGTACTTCTCCAGGAGCTGTTCCTCGAAGCGAGCCTTCGCCGTGCGGACCGACTTGGTGACGACCCCTTGCTCCAGGCGCCGCCGCTCTTCCTGGATGGTGCCGCGGCCTTCGTTCGACTGCTCCTCCACCACCTGGAAGATCTGATAGCCCTCGCCCCAGACGATCGGTTCGCTGATGCCGCCGACCGGGAGGGAGAAGATGTCATCGCGCGTGAGCGGATCGAGGTCGAGATAGGAGATGAAGCCGATGTCCCCGCCCTTCTCGCGGGTCGATGGGTCGAGGCTCTTTTGCTGCGCGATCTTCGCGAAGACCGCCCCCTGCTCGAGCGCGGCGCGGATCTCGCGCGCCTCCTGCTGCGTGCCGACCAGCATGTAACGAAGATGAAGGCGCCGGCCGAGCTTCTCCCACGCGGCCTTGAGGTCACGGTCGGAAACCTGATACGCGGATCCGTACGCCTCCTTCCGAAGCGCCTCGACGTAGGACTGCTCGCTGAACTCGAGCACTCGATCGGCACGCGCCGGCTCGAGCTCGGTGATGGTCTCTTCGGCCAGGGTCTCGGTCAGGATCTTGTCCGCGAGCGAGCGCACGTAACGGTGAAGGCTGACCGTATCGGGCCGCGCGGTGCTGTCGCTTGCGGTGAAGGCCCAAAACCCGGACTCGAGCTCCTTCAGCGGGACCGAGCGGGTGCCGACTGTCAGCACCGGCCGCTCCGGGCTCGCGCCGCAAGCCAAGAGGCCCAGCACCAGCGCCAAGGCGATCCACGGTGGCGCCACGGCACCGATGGCGCGCCGCGCGCGGGCGCCGACGGAATTCGGAGCACCGACGTCGAGAGGACGGTGATCGCTCGTGTTTGAACGATGCGAAGCTGACGGGATCGATACTTGCGATGAACGACTCATGCCGCGCATCATAGCGGCGTGCTGATCGCCCCAGCAAGACGTCCGACGAAGCCGGGCCGGATCAAGAACCGGACGCGGCGCGCCGTAAACCGGTAGAGGGAACGCCGGTTGGCGATCGACCGAAACGACGGAAATTCTACGCGGCCAAGCCTCGCCCAGGCGGCCCTGCCGGCGGACCGACCGCGGGCGGCGCTAGCCCGGGCGCGAAGCGCGGCGAAGGAAAGTCTTGAGCGACGCGCGACCTGACAGCCTCTCCATCTTTTTTCCCGCCTACAACGATTGGGGCACCATCGCATCGATGGTCATCCTCGCGCATGAGGTTGCCCGCGAGCTGACCCCGGAGTTCGAGGTCATCGTGGTCAATGACGCGAGCCCCGACCACGTCGACATGATTCTCGCCGAGCTGTCGGCCCTCTATCCGGAGACCTTCCGGGTGGTGCGTCACGAGCGGAACCGAGGTTACGGCGGCGCGCTCAAGAGCGGATTCGCCGCCGCGCGGAAGGACTTCGTCTTTTACACCGACGGGGACGCGCAGTACGACGTCCGCGAGCTCTCGCTCCTCTGGGAGCAGCGCCGCGACATCGACCTCGTGAACGGTTACAAGATCAAGCGCTCCGATCCCTTTCACCGAAAGGTGGTCGGCCGCGTCTACCATCACTTCGTGCGCGTCTGCTTCCGGCTGCCGGTACGCGACGTCGACTGCGACTTCCGCCTGATCCGCCGCCTGGTCTTCGATCGAGTGCGCCTCGAGTCGGACAGCGGGCTGATCTGCGTCGAGCTGATGACCCGGATCCATCGCGCGGGCTTTCGCATCGCGCAGGTGCCGGTGCACCACTTTCATCGCGTGCATGGGCAATCGCAGTTCTTCAACTTCCCGCGGGTGGCGCGCGTGCTGATCGGGATGGTCGGCCTGTGGTGGCGCGTCTTCGTGAAGGAACCGAAGGAGGCCCCGGCCGCGCGCGCCTCGAGCGGGGAGACACGCGGATGACGGAGCTCGAGACCTATCGCGGCGCCAAGGTGCTCATCACCGGAGGGCTCGGCTTCCTAGGCTCGAACCTTGCGCATCGGCTGGTCGAGCTCGGGGCCGAGGTCACGATCGTCGACTCGCTCATCCCGAGCCACGGCGGCAATCTGCACAACGTGATCGGAATCGAGGATCGCGTTCGGATCAACATCTCCGATGTCCGCGATCCGCACGCGATGGGTCACCTCGTGCGGGGTCAGCGCTTCCTCTTCAATCTGGCGGGGCAGGTCAGCCACATCGATTCGATGACCGATCCGATGACCGACCTGGAGATCAACTGCCGCGCGCAGCTTTCGATCCTCGAGGCGTGTCGCCACAACAATCCCGATGTACGGATCGTCTTCGCCGGCACGAGGCAGCAGTATGGCCGGCCCAACTATCTGCCGGTGGATGAGCAGCACCTGAGCCAACCGGTCGACGTGAACGGCATCAACAAGATGGCCGGCGAGTGGTACCACGTCCTCTACGATCGCGTGTACGGGCTCGCGGCGACGAGCCTCCGGCTCACGAACACATACGGCCCGCGCATGCTGCTCAAGCACAACCGGCAGGGATTCGTCCCCTGGTTCGTGCGGAAGGCGCTTCTGGGCGAGGAGATCTCCATCTTCGGCGACGGCACGCAACGGCGCGACATGAACTACGTGGACGACGTGACCGAAGCCTTCCTCCTGGTCGGCCTGAGAGACGACAGCCGCGGCGAGCTCTACAACCTGGGGCACGACGAGATCGTCTCGCTGCTCGACTTCACGCGCGCGTTGCTCGAGGCTGCGGGCCAAGGGTCGTATCGGCTCGTGCCCTTTCCCGAGGAGGCGAAGCGCATCGACATCGGCGACTATTACGGCAGCTTCGAGAAGATCCGTACGCAGCTCGGCTGGGCGCCCAAGATCTCTCTGGCCGAAGGGCTGAAGCGCACGGTCGACTACTACCGCGGCCATCTCGCCGCCTACCTCGACTGAGGACTATGAGCGATCCGATTCTCGTCTTCGACCTAAGGCCGCAGATCGCGGCACTCCGCCGTGAGCTCGATGAAGCGGTCGCGCGCGTGCTCAACCGTGGCTGGTTCGTGCTTGGTGAGGAGGGCCGGCACTTCGAGGAGGAGTTCGCGGGCTACCTCGGAATTCCCTACGTCCTCGGCGTGGCCAACGGGACCGACGCGATTCACCTCGCCCTTCGCGCCGTCGGCATCGAGCCCGATGATCGCGTGCTCCTGCCTCCGAGCACCGCCAACCCGACCGCGTGCGCGGTGACCGCCGCGGGCGCCGTTCCTTGCTTCGCCGATGTGCACCGCAGCACCGGGCTCTTCGATCTCGCGGAGGTCGAGCGCGTGTGCGCGGCCGGCGGCATCAAGGCGATGATCCCGGTTCACCTCTACGGACGCCCGGAGCCGATGGGCGAGCTGATGGAGCTGGCGCGACGGCACAACGTGATCGTGATCGAGGACGCGGCGCAGGCGCACGGCGCGCGATCCGAGAACGCGACGGTCGGCGGGTTCGGCGCCATCGGTTGCTTCAGCTTCTATCCGAGCAAGAATCTCGGCGCGTTCGGTGACGGCGGCGCGGTCGCGACGCGCGACCCGGAGTTGGCGGAGAGGCTGCGGCTGCTTCGGAACTACGGCCAGGCGGATCGCTACCACCACGTGAGCTTCGGATTGAACAGCCGCCTGGATGAGCTCCAAGCGGCGATCCTCCGCGTGAAGCTGCCCCACCTCGATCGCTGGAATCAGGCGCGACGGTCGTGGGCCGCGCGCTATCACGAGCGCCTCGAAGGCCTACCCCTCGCCTTGCCGCCGGACGACCAGCCGGACGCGCGCTCGATCGTTCACCTCTTCGTAATCCGCGTCGCCCGGCGCGATCGGTTGCGCGAGATCTTGCGCGCGCAGGGGATCGCGACCGAGGTCCACTACCCCGTGCCGATTCACCTGCAGCCGGCCTACGCGGCGCTGGGCCACGCGCCCGGCAGCTTCCCGCGCGCGGAGCAGCGGGCGGAGGAGATCGTGAGCCTGCCGCTCTATCCCGAGATGACCGAGGATCAGTTCGATCGTGTGACCGAGGCGATCGATGCCGCACTGCGCGGCGAACCCCACCCCGAGGAGATCGCTCGATGAAGACCTTCCTCCTTCTATTGGTGGCGATCTGCTTTTCGGTCAGCGGCGAAACGATGCTCAAGATGGGCATGAACGAAATCGGCGTGATGGGGATGAAGAATCTCTGGCCGACGCTCCTTCGCTGCGCCACCCATCCGAAGATTCTGCTCGGCTTCACCGGCTTCGGGATCGGCGCCATCTTCTGGCTCTCGGTTATCTCGCAGGCCGAGCTCTCGTGGGCCTACCCGATGTTGTCGATCGGCTACATCCTCGTGCTCGTCATCTCGGCCACCGTGCTGCGTGAAGAGGTGACGATGGTGCGCTGGGTCGGGGCGCTCGTGATCTGCTTCGGCGTCTACCTCGTGTACCGCTCCTGATCGCTCGATGGA